>JAEUJM010000028.1 GCA_016794585.1 Acidimicrobiales bacterium | reverse complement strand
ACAGCCTCGCCAAGGCCCGCGTCCACGTCATCGACGGCGACCTCGAGGAGGTGACCCCGCACGCGCTGACCGAAGCCATGTAGAACATCCCCGAGGCTGACGCGCTCGACCGTCGCCTACACCACGTCCTGGGGCATGACCTTCGCCTGCCCCCACCAGAGCAACGAAGTGTCACTTGTGTCTACGTATCCAGTGTGACACGCCGAGGTGCGCCGTGTGAAGAATGGCCGCGACCTCCCCCCTATTTGGGGGTCATGATCGCGTCAGGTGGAGAGCGGGATGGGAGCGTTGCGTACAGTGTGCGAGATGTCGTCGGGCGCCCGCATCCTCGTCACCGGGGTCACCGGCCAGGTGGCCGGGCCCGTGGCCCGGGCGCTGGCGAGGGACAACGAGGTGTTCGGCGCCGCCCGGTTCCGGAAGGGCCGGGGGCGCGACGCGGTCGAGGCCGCCGGCATCATCCCCGTGCACCTCGACCTCGAGGCCGCCGACTTCGGCGACCTCCCGGACGGCATCGACTACGTGTGCAACTTCGCGGTCGCCAAGACCAACGACTTCGGCCGTGATCTCGCGGCGAACGGCGAGGCGCTCGGGCTCCTCATGCGCCGGTACCGGAACGCGTCGGCGTTCCTGCACTGCTCGTCGACCGCGGTGTACGAGCCGAAGGGTCACGACCCGATCGCCGAGGACGACCCCCTGGGCGACAACCACCGCCCGTTCGGCTTCATGCCCACGTACAGCATCTCGAAGATCGCCGCCGAGGTGGTCGCCGGCTTCGCCGCCCGCGCCTACGACCTCCCCACCACGATCGCCCGCCTCAGCGTCCCGTACGGCGAGGAGGGCGGCGGCTGGCCGGCGTTCCACCTCGAGTTGATGCTCGCGGGTCACCCCATCCCGGTCCACGAGGACGCGCCCAGCGTCTACAACCCCCTGCACGAGGACGACATCGTCGAGCAGGTGCCCCGCCTGCTCGCCATCGCCGACGTGCCGCCGACCGTCGTCAACTGGGCGGGGAACGACGCGGTGAGCATCGAAGAGTGGACGGCCGAGCTCGAGCGCCTCACCGGAGTGGTGCCCCGCCTGGCTCCCACCCGCACCACCATCGAGAGCGTGCGCGTGGACACCACACGCCTGCACGAGCTCGTCGGCCCGGCGAAGGTCGAGTGGCGCGAGGGGCTGCGCCGCCTCGCCGAGGCCCGGCACCCCCGGCTCTTCATGGACTGACGGGGACCGACCCACGCCGCCGAGAACCGACAAGGGGAGGGGTGGGTCAGAGCAGGGCGGTCGTGCAGTCCTCGTCGGTCTCGATGCGGCGACCGCAGGTGGCGCCATAGGCCTCGTACTGCGAACCAGCGTCCGCCGCGGCGTAGAGGAGGTCGCAGTCCAACAGGTCGCCGGCATGGCACTGCACCGCCAGGGCGTCGAGGAAGGCGTCGGCGCCGAGGCCGGTCGGGTCGTCCGCCGCAGGGAGCAGCACGTCGACGCAGAGGCGGTTGGTGGGGGCGTCGATTCTGGCCCCGCAGGTGGCGCCGTAGACCTCGTAGAGCGACCCATCGGGGCTGGCGACGTACAGGTCGTCGCAGGCCGTCAGGTCGGCCTGGTGGCAGTCGAGCGCCTTGGCGTCGAGCTCGGGATCGTCACCCAGCCCGCGTAGCGCAGCGACGCCGTGCTCGTATCCCTGCGCCTCCCCTGCCGACACCGAGGCGGTCGTCGACGTCGACCCCGGCGCCGGCTGCGCCGCCGCCACCTCGGGCGCGACGTCGTCGAGCAGCGCCACCAGCCCACCGGTCGGCGCCCCGGTGGTCGTAGAGGTGGTGGACGGCCGCCCCGCAGCGCCCTCGCCATCGCCGTCGGACCCGCAGGCGCCAAGGACGGCGCCCGCCGACAACGCCACCAGCCCGGCGACGAGGGCGACCCTGGCCCGCCCGGTCAATAGACCCGGGCTCCTTTGTAGGTGCCTCGGCCCGGGTGCAGCAGCGACAGGGTGCCGTCGCCGGCGTCGACGCCCAGGATCAGCATCTGCGACTGGAACCCGGCGATGTTCTTCGGCGGGAAGTTCACCACGGCCACGACGTAGCGCCCGAGCAGCTCCTCGCGCTCGTAGCCGGTCTTCGCCTGCGCGCTCGTCTCACGGACCCCGATCTCGGGCCCGAAGTCGACCTTGATGCGGTATGACGGGTTGCGCGCCCGTGGGAACTCCTCGACCGAGATGATCTCGCCGGCGCGCACATCCACCTTCGCGAAGTCCTCGTACGTGATCTCGGGTTCGAGCGGCGGCAGCGCCGGCAGGTCGGGGTCGGACATGGCGGTGAGCGTAGGCGGGCTCAGGCGGAGGACTCGACCGCTCGGACCGCCTCGTTCGCCGCGGACCGGGCAGCAGCCTGGGCCTGGCGGGCGAGACGGGTGAGGGACCCGACCCGCCAGGGGGCTCGGGCCAGGAAGCGAACGGCCGCGGCGACGTCAGGGGTGCCGTCCGGACGGGCCAGGCCCTGTTCCATCGTCGCCACCACCGCCTCGTCCCCGGCCACGTCGCTGATGGCCCGCGCCACCGACCAGGGCACGCCCACACGCTCGCAGACGGCCGCCACGGCGGCGGTCTCCATGTCGAGGGCAGTGATCCCGTCGCGGGCCAGCGCGGCCAGGTGGTCGGGGTCGGTGATGAAGTCGTCCCCCGTCAACAAGGTGCCCGAACGCGGCGTCGGGCGGTGGCCTCCGAGGGCGTGGGGCCGGTACCGGGCCCCGGTCCGGGCGTCGGCGACCTCCTCCGGGTGGAAGGCCGCACCCAAGGGGTGGTGGGCACCGACCGCGCCGGCGACGCCGACGACCACGACGTGGGAGACGTCGGTGGCGGCCAACACGTCGGCGGCGACGCCCTCGGAGCGGGCGGTGCCCATCCCGCACGCGACCGCGACGACCGGCACCCCGCCGACGACACCGCGGTGGGCGGTGCGGCCCGCGAGCTCACCGTCGCGACGGAGACGCCCGACCCGCACGAGGGCGCGCAGCTCCAGGGGCATCGGCGCCAGCATCGCCACCGCCGTGCCGGATCGCACGGGTGGCGTCGCCCCGCTCAGCGCCGCTCGGCGACGCGCCGGCGGGTGTACTCGAACTCGCGGCGGATCTGGGAGGCCACGTCGCCCTTGGCCCAGTTGGCGATCTTGCCGCCGATGAGGGGGATCTTCACTTGGACGTCACAGCGGACGGTGTGGCGCGTGCGGCCGTCACCGAGGTCCTCGAACACGATGGTCCCGTCCGTGCGCACGGGCGCCCCTTGGACATCGATGGTGAAGGTGCCCTCCTGGCGACCGTCGACCTCGGGCCCGAAGTGCACGGTGTGTTCGATGGTGTTGGTGGGCTTCAGCGCCTTCTGAGCGAAGCCGGGTAGGTCGACGGTGATCACCCGTCGGTTGCGCATCAGCCATCCGTCGCCGTCGGGTCGGCACTCCAGCATCTCGACGTCACGATCGCCCCCCTCCTCGAAACGGGTGAGGTACTCGGCTTCGTCGGTCTCGACCGCGAACACCTCGGCGATGGTGGCGTCGTAGGT
>JAEUJM010000027.1 GCA_016794585.1 Acidimicrobiales bacterium | reverse complement strand
GGATCGAACGCACCTACCACCACCGTCGCCGCCAGGCCCGGCTCGGACGTTTGACCCCCATCGAGTTCGAGATGATCATGACCCCACAGACGGCAACCGCCGCCTGACAACCCGTGTCACCTCAACGCGCGGCAGTCCCAGACAGCCCAGGATTACACACACTACCCGCCAAACTCGCACCGAGATCTCCCCGCCAGCATTAATGGTGGCCCCCCTGGCCACCGAGGGGACAGTAGGGGTGGCTGCGGGTTTCGTCAAATATTTGTGTCAATGTACAGACCTGTATATGGTTCCTACAGCCCGGGGAGCCAACGTCAGAGCGGTCAGCTTGGGACTAGGCCGACAGTCAGTCCAGGCGATCGGCTTCGAGTACCTGTCGAGGACCAAGGTCGGGGTCAGGTCAGGTGCGGATGTTCGTAGTGGCTCGACCTGAGCCGGACCGGGAGGCAGCGGTAAACGCATACTGTTGACCTTCACCGAGCAGTGGGTCTATTTGGACTCCATCGGCAGCTGGACCTTCCCGAGTCTCTCGGTAACCTCGGAGTTTGAAGGCCCTACGCGACCAACCTGGGACGGCGGGTTCGGATTCTCGTGACGGGTTGAGTCTTGCGGGTGGGGTTGGTGCCGCCGGCGAGGAGGATGCGGAGCCGGTAGTTGGCGAGGTTCCGGAACCCTCGTCCTGACCGCTTGACCTGCTTGATGAGCAGGTTGGCGGCTTCGACGGGGCCGTTCGACGCGCCGGTGTGGTGGTGGGCGACGATCTCGGTGGACCATCGCCGCAGGGTCTTCGCGAGGGTCTCGAGCTCGGGCCCTGATTCGGGTTCGTCGCACCAGGCGAGCGCGTCGGCGAGAGCGGTGGCAGCCTCGCCGGGGTCGTCGGTGGCGTAGATCTCGCGGACCTCCTCCTTGGCCACCCAGGCGTCGGTCACGTGGTCGAGGGGGTCGCCGGCGTTGAGGGCGGCGTGGATGCGGTCCCAGCCCCGCTCGTCGACGCGTTCGTAGCCCAGCAACAACAGCCGGCGGATGTCGTAGAGCGGGTCGCCCTTCCAGCCTCGGTGCTCGAGGGTCTCTTGTTGAACGCGTTGACGGCAGCGGGTGACCGCCTGGTTCGCGAGGCGGACGATGTGGAACGGGTCGACCACCACAGTGGTGTCGGCCAACGACGACCGCTGCCCGCTGGCAGGGTCGACACCGGTGATCGCAGACCGGTAGCCCTCGTGGGGATCGACTGACACCACCGCAACGGCGTCGACCCACCAGCGGGGCATGGACGCCATCCAGGCCCGCAGGTCCTTGGCGTCACGGCCCTCGAACACATCGAGGATCTGGCCGGTGCCCACATCGACCACCGCGGTGATGAATCGGCGGCGCCGCCGCCGGTTCGTTGGTTGCATGACGGTCTCGTCGAAGCCGACCATGGCGGTCGGTCCCACCCGGGCGGGGTCGTTCACCCGGGCGGACCCGAGCCGGACGATCGCCGACCACACCGTCGACCAGGCCACCCCGAACCCTCGGGCTAGTCCCGCCGGGGTCGCCTCGAGCGCCGCGACCCGATCCGTCGCCCAGCTCTCCGCCCGGTTCGTCAGCACCCGCCGAGGGTCCGCCAGCCCGGCCTGTTCAGTCCACGTCTTGGCCTCGCAGTCGGGGTCAGGGCACGCCCAGACCCGCTTGCGCCACCGCACCCGCACCGCCCGGTCACCCGCCGGGGTGTCCGCCAAGGTCACCCACCGGCGGTCCTTGGCCCGAGCACGGGTCCCGCAGGTCCCGCAACCCACGAACGTGGCCGTCGTCTCCACCGCCAACGTCACCAACTCGCCGTCATCGACCACGTCGAGGACCACGAACCCGGACGCGCCGAACCACACCGCACCGCTACTACCGTCGCCCACTGGGGGCCTCCTTGAACTCGGACCGTTAGACAGTCACGAGCTTCACGGAGGCCCCCACCTCAACGGCGGACCCCCCACTCCCCAACTCCCAGGTTCGACGCGCTGGGCCAGTTTGAAAGGCATCCCAGAAGGCCCGCCATTTCGCATGGGCGGACGGCGCCGGCCTCGGGCCCGGCGTCACTCGCCCGGGCCGGTGTACCCGTCGGCCGTGGCCAGCACCCGGCCCCCGACGTCGAGGGCCTCGACCGACGTGACGACGGCGTCGTCGGCCAGGGGCGTGAACACGAAGTCCAGGGGGAGGCCGACGTCGGTCGGCTCGAGCTCGAGCGAGGTGCCGGCGTTGTGGGCCGGCTCGTCCACGGAGCGCCCGGCCAGGTTGATGCGGACGGTGGCGACCTCGGGCGTCACGACGGCGCGTGCGAAGAGCAGCCCCCCGTTGGCCCGGCCGTCCGAGTAGAGGACGTTCAGGGTCTCGTCGTAGGGCGGCACCGAGAAGCAGTCCCCCATCTCGCCCGCGGGCGTCTCGATCTTCCCGCAGAGGCCGTACGCGGTCTCGTAGGCGACGAACGCCCAGGTGCCGCCGTCGGGCATCGGCCCCGTCGCCACCTGGCGCTCGGGGCCGACCGCCGCAGGGTCGACCGGCACAGGGTCGATCGGCACGGCACTGGTGACGGGGCCGACGACCTCGAGCTGGACCTCGCCACTGTCCGCCACCAGGCGGCCCGCACCGACGACGCCGGCCAGCACCACCACCGCGCCGAGGGCACCGATCGCGACGCGACGCCGGCGGCGGCGCTGGTGCACCCGCCGCCGCACCTGCGTGAGGTCGACGCCACGGCTCGGGCGAGGTCGGACCTCGGACAAGCGATCGATCAGGTCATCCATCGTGAGCCACCTCCTCGGACTGGGGGCCGACGGACCACGGCCCGCTGCGCAGGCGCTCGAGGCCCTGGTGGGTCAGCGCTCGCACGGTGCCGTCCGCGCAGCCCATGGCCTCGGCCACCACCGCGACCGGCAGGTCGACGACGTGGCGCAGCACGACGGCCCGGCGCTGGCGCTCGGGCAGTGACCGGACGGCGGCGAGCAGGTCCTCGTCCAGCGCCGTGGGCGCCTCGGGCACCCGGACCCGGAGGCCCCCGGCCCGACGAAGGGCGCGGCGCTCGGCCATCGAGCGGCGCCACGACGATCGCGACAGGTTGATGGCCACCCGCCACATCCAGGCGTCGGGGTCACGGGTCTCGGCCACCTGCGACCACCGCTCCCAGACCCGGACCAGGGTCTCCTGGGCCAGCTCCTCGGCGACCGCCCGGCTGTCACACCAGACGACCAACCCCGCCACCAGCCGGGGCCAGGCGTCGCGGCAGAAGGCCTCGACCTCGTCGTGGTCCTGCGCGTCGTGGTCCTGCGCGTCTCGGATCATGCACCCCCTAGGACGCACGAGCCCCCGGTCGCGCTTAGAGCGCCCCGGCGCGTTCCGGCCTGGGCCGGGTCCGGCCCCTCGACGTCAGCCGGCGGTGGTGGTGGTCGAGCCGCCTGCCGGGTCGCCGACCTCGATGTTGAAGTTGGCCTGGTCGCCGTCCACCGAGGTGACGGTGATGGTCACGGGGTAGACGGTGTCGTCGCCCTCGATCGTGAGCTCGCACTCCATCGTCTCGTCCACCTCTGCGGTGAGATCGCCCGGGCAGGACACGTCGGGCGTGGCACCCTCGACCTGGGCCGCGAGCTGGGTCTCGGCCTCGGTCTCGACGTCGGACTGGGACACGGCGTTCTCGCTGCTGCAGCCGGCGAGGAAGAGGCCGCCGAGCGCGACGGCGCCGGCGAGGAGCAGGTGTCGGGAGGTGCGCATGTGCCCACCTTAGGCGAGGGCCCACCGCTCTCAGGTGGCTCTCAGATCAGGCCCCTAGGGTCGTGCCCGTGCCAGCACGGAGGGTCGGGATCCTGGCGGCCGCGCTGACGGCCGGAGCGGTGGCGGCCGCCTCGGTCGTCCCCCTGGCGGCCGGCGCGGCCGGCGGCGAGGGCACCGGCGTCGACCTCACGGCGTTGCCCCTGGACGCGGTGATCACGGCCTCACCGCAGGTGGGCGCCATCACCTCGTGCCAGACCACCTTCAACGGCCCGGGCGCCACAGCCGGGCCCTGGATCGACGAGGACGCCGGCACGTTCGACCTCACCGCCAAGCCCAGCGTGGACGGCAGCGTGTCGTGGCCGTCGTCGCTGTCCATCCTCTTCGGCAGCACGGGCGCCACCCGCATCATCAGCTCGAACGACCTGCCCGACCACCCCACCGGCACCTTCCCCATCGCGCTGAGCGACGACGCCCACCAGTGGGACACCAACCCGAACCAGATCCGCAGCCAGTCGCTCAACATGCCGGTGCCCACCCGTCCCGGGATCGCCGCCGAGCCGGGCTGCCTCGGCCTCGGCAGCGTCGGGATCATGCTGTCGGGCGCCGCCCTGTTCAACGCCCTCGACGCCCAGGGCCGCGACGCCGTGGCCTACGAGATCCCCGACACCTGCGGCGGCCACCCCCAGCAGGCCGGCCTGTACCACTACCACGCCATCTCGGCCTGCCAGGACGACCCCGCCGACGGCGAGCACTCGCCCCTGCTCGGCTACGCCCGTGACGGGTACGGCGTCTACGGCCACCACGGCGAGGACGGCGAGGTGCTCACCAACGCCGACCTCGACGCGTGCCACGGCCACGTGCACACCGTCGAGTGGGACGGCGTCCCGCGGGTGATGTACCACTACCACGCCACCTGGGAGTACCCGTACACGATCGGGTGCTACCGGGGCGCGGCGATGACCACGACGCCGACCGACTGCAACGTGGCGCCGCCCGACAACGGGTTCGCCGACGTCGACCCTGAGCGCGACGCCGCCTTCCTCGACGCCGTCGACTGGGTGGACTGCCACGACCTGCTCACCGGCACCTCCTTCCGCCCGGGTAACGCGTTGAACCGCAAGAACGCCGTCCTCTTGCTGTGGCGCTTCGCGGGGCGCCCGACCGGTGCCCCCGCCTCGTCGTTCACCGACGTCGCCGCGAGCGCCTCGTACCACGACGCCCTCGACTGGGCCGTCGCCGAAGGCGTGTTCGTCCCCGGCGCGGGTGGCGCCTTCCGACCCGCCGGCGCGGTGACCCGCTCCCAGTTCGCGGTGATGCTCTGGCGCCTGCTCGGCGCCCCGACCGATGCACCGGACATCGACCTCACCGACGTCGGCGCCACCAGCTGGTACCACGACGCCCTCGACTGGGCCGTCGACCACGAGGTCCTCGCGCCCTCGTCCAGCGGCGCGTTCCGTCCCGGCGCGGCGGTCAAGCGCAAGGTGGCGGTGGGCTGGCTGTCCGCGCTGGCCGCGTCACCCGACGCCTGGGTGGACTACGCCGGCACCCCACCCGACACGCTGCGCCGGCTCTGAGCCGGCCGGCGGCTCAGGTCAGCGTGAGCGTGCCGGCTTCGAGGGCGGGCAGGCCCTCTTCCTCTTCCTCGCTCTCGTGTTCCTCGCCGCCTTCGTGCTCCTCGGTGGGGGTGTCGTCCCACGTGGCCTTGGCGCCGCTGTGGCCGACCTCGTAGGTGGTCCACACGTTGCCCAGCGAGGCGATGATGGCGAAGGCGATGAGCAGCGGTGAGGCGATCTTCATCCAACCGGGGGCCTCGCTCAGCGAGCCGTCGGCCACCTTGGCGTGGACCTTGTCGCGGTAGTGGAAGAAGAGCATCACCAGAAGAGCGGCGGCGAACAGGAGGATGACCCACGGGAGCATGCGCTCGGCCAACTCGGCGTGCTCTTCGACCAGACGGGTCTCGTCGACGCGCTCCTCGAGGTTCTCGCCGCTGCCCGTGGCGAAGGGGATCATCACGAGGCAGAGGGCCGAGATGCCGACGGTGATCCAGCCGATCTTGTCCCGGGCGGCGGGCCACACCGCGGAGAGCAACAGGCCCAGCGCCGCCAACGGGACGAGCACCACGACGCCGTGCACGATCAGGGGGTGGGCGGGGAGGCCCATGAGGTTGGAGATCTCGAGGTTCATGCCGCCACCTTCCTCCCCGACGAGGAAGGTGAGCCTCAGCGCCGCGCCAAGAATTGGTTAAGTGATCAGCTGGCGTCGGGAGGGGTGCCGAGCGCGCCGGCGGCGTGCAGAGCGGCGATGCGCTCGGCGTCGTAGCCGCACACGTCGGCCAGCACCTCGTCGGTGTGCTCGCCGGCCGTGGGGGCCATCGTCGGCACGGGCAGCTCGGCGCCGAGGACCTTGACCGGCAGCGGCGTCTGGTCGGCACCGACGGCCTCCTTGGGCAGCCAGGGCATCCGGTCCTGGAACTGCGGGTCGTCGGCGATGGTCTTCGGCGTGTTCACCGGGGCCAGCGGCGTGTTGTGCTCGCCGCCGAACTCGAGCCACTCGACCGTGGTCTTGGTGCGGAAGATCTCGCGCAGCTCGGCCCGCAGCTCGGTGTTCCCGACGGCGTGGTCGGCGTACTTCGAGCCGGGGTGGGCCTCGAAGAGCTCGGGACGACCCACGCCCTCGCAGAAGTTCTTCCAGAACTCCCGCTCGGAGGCCATGAAGAGCACGTGGCCGTCGGCGGACTCGTAGATGTTGTAGCGGACGCCGTCCTTCATGCCCGCGGTGCCCGGGGCGCGACGCACGTAGTCGTCCGACGGGTTGCCGGTGACCTCGCTCTCGGGGCGCTCGTAGGCGCGGTAGGTCTCGGAGCGCAGCCAGTCGATGGCCGCCGCCGAGTCCGACTGCGCCACCTCGAGGGCCATGCCCTCCCCGGTCGTGCGGGCGTGGATGACGCCGGCGAGGATGCCGAGGGCACCGAACACCGGGCCGGCGTTGATGCCGATGGACACGTGCTCGGGGATGTAGGTGAAGCCGTCCTCGTCGACCTCGGGCTTCACGATGCCGGCCCACGTGTCGTAGGCGATGCCGTGGCTCGGGTAGTCCTTGTAGGGGCCGGTCATGCCGTAGCCCGAGATGGTCATGAACACGATGCGGGGGTTCACGGCCTTGAGGTCGTCGTAGCCCAGGCCCCGCCGGGCCAGGCCGCCGGGGCGCATGGCCTCGACCACGACGTCGGCGTCGCGCACGAGGTCGCGGAAGATGTCGGCGCCCTCGGGCGTGCGCAGGTCGAGGGTGATGCTGCGCTTGCCCCGGTTGGCGTGCAGGAAGAGCAGGGAGGTCCCCTCCACGATGGGCCACGTCATCTGGCGGCCGTAGTCGCCGGCGGGCGGCTCGACCTTGATGACGTCGGCGCCGAGGTCGGCGAGGGCCGTGGTGATGGCGGCGGGGCCGAGCATCGAGCACTCGATCACGCGTACGCCGGCGAGGGGGGCGACAGCGGCGGGGTTGGGGTCAGCCATGGGGGGCGATGGTAGAGCGCACCTCACCGACGGTCCGCACCCGGTCGGGCGGGAACGTCGGGCCCTCAGGTGACGACGACGGTGAAGGAGTCCTCGGGATGCAGGGTGCAGGCGCCGGTGAAGCGCCCCGGCCGGTCGAACGTGTGCTCGAAGGTCGAGTTGGCCGTCACCACGAAGGGGCCGACGTCGTGGACCCGATCGTCCTCGTTGACGATGCGGATGGTGTCGTTCACCGACACCTCGAGCTCACGGGGGACCAGCTCGACGTCCTCGCCGGCGTCGATGCGGGCGCCGGTCCCGGCCGGGATGTCGATGGTGAACACCTCGCCTGCCGGCTCGGGCCGGACCATCAGCCAGATGCCGACGGTGACGAGGACCGCGGCCAGCCCCACCGCGAGTGCCCCGAGGGCGATGGCGGTGGGGGTGGGACGGGCCCGCGCGCCCGCCTCGTCCGCGGTCACGTCAGGGCGCGTCATCTTGGACCGGCACCGCGATCGTGCGCTCGCCGCCGCTCTCGAAGGTGAGGGTCACCTCGATCTCCTCGCCGGTCTCCAGCGGTGCCACCAGGTCGATGAGCATGATGTGGTAGCCGCCCGGCTCGAGGGCGACGGTCTCGCCTGCGGGCAGCTCGAGTGACTCGATGGGCTGCATGGTCATTGCGCCCATGCCCGCCACGGTGGTCCCGGTGGTGTCCGCTTCCTCCTCGCCGCTCATGCCCTCGCCCGCCATGGTCGTGCCCGTCGAGTCGTCGGCGGGCACGGTCTCGTGGATCTCCACGGTGCCCGCCACGTCCGCCGACACGCTGGCGCCCACGAGGGCGTCGCCCTCGGCGCTGGTCAGCTCCAGGTAGACGGCACCGTAGGTGGTGTCCATGGGGCTCGTGCGCGCCCACGGGTCGGCGATGGTGAGACCGTCCTCGTCGCTGACGACCCCGTCAGCCGCCTCGGCTGCGGTGGTCTCCGTGGTGGCCGACGTGTCGCCGGTGGTGGCCTCGTCGTCGCCGTCGCTGCCACAGGCGGCGAGGCCGACGACGAGAGCGGCTGCTGCGATGAGGCCGGCGAGCAGCCGGAACCGGCGGTGGGGGGTGGGCATGGGGGTCTCCTCTCGGGTCACGCCTGCTGGCGTTCCAGCAGGACGCTGAGATCGTCGGCCATCGCGTCGGGCTCGGTGCCGAAGGGCCACTCAACGAGGACCGTGCCGGTGTCGTCGATGACGTAGGTGATGGCGCTGTGGGCGACGTCGACGGTGCCGTCGGCGTTGTGGACCACCTCGGAGGAGGCGCCGAAGGGCGCCTCGATCTCGGCGATGCGGTCGAGGTCGGGCTCGCGCAGGGCGTGGTAGCGGGTGAAGAACGAGCTCAGGTAGTTGCTGAGCTTCCCGCCGCGATCGCGCCCGGGGTCGACGGTCACCATCGCCACGTCGATCCGCTCCGAGTCGGGACCGAGCTGCTCGAACGCCGTGCGCAGGTCGGCGAGGGTGGTCGGACAGATGTCGGGGCAGCTCGTGTAGCCGAAGTAGGCGATGAGCAGCTCGCCGGGAGCGGCCTGCATGGCGAAGTCGCCGCCCTCGCCGCCCGTGGTGGCGTCGGGCACGGTGACGTCGCCCACCTGGAGGGGCTCGGGCCGGGTGATGCCGGAGAGCGAGGTGTCGTCGGTGCTCGGGGCGCCCGACTCGCCGCCGTCGCTCCCACAGGACGCGACGAGCAGCGCCCCCGTCACCAGCACCGCGGCCACCACGACGAGGCGACCGCGCCGCCCATGCTCCCGATTCACACACCGGTAGTCGCCGCAGGGGCGCCGCGAGTTCCCGCCCGGTTCAGGCGCTCCGTCGCAGGGGCAGGGCGCCGCCGGCCTTCACGGTGGAGATGGCGAAGTTGCTGTAGACGCGAGAGATCTCCGGCCAGGTGCCGAGGTGCTCGCGGGTGAAGCGGTCGTAGTCGCGGAGGTCCCGGCACACGACCTCGAGCAGGAAATCCGACTCGCCCGAGACCACGTGGCAGGCCACCACCTCGGGTAACGCGAGGAACCGCTCCTCCAGGCGCTCCTGGGTGTTCCCGCCGTGGCGCTCGACCGAGACCTCCACGAAGACCGTGAGGTCGAGGCCCACCTGCTCTCGGTCCACGACCGCCCGGTAGCCGGCGATGATCCCGGCCTCCTCGAGGCGCTTCACCCGGCGCAGGCAGGGCGACGGCGAGAGCCCCACCGCATCGGCCAGGGCCACGTTGGACAGACGTCCGTCGGCCTGGAGCTCCTCCAGGATGCGCACATCCACGGCGTCGAGATGGATGCTCGGCATGTTGTGATCCTACAGCCCCCAGGTTAGGCAGATCATTGCGCGCTCCCTTCCTTCTCGCGCAACATTCGCAATCCCCTGCGGCCAGGATCCCGCCACACTGGAGCCATGGCACCGACGACCCTCTCCCCCACGATCACCCCCTCCTTCGACCTCCGCCAGGCCGCCGACTGGCTGGCCACCCAGCAGCTCGCCGACCTCGACCGCCACCACGACCAGCTCGTGTTCGCGGTCGACGCCGCCGCCGTGGCTGCCGGCGCCCCCGAGGCGCTGCGCCCGTCGCCCGCCGACCCCACGCCGGCGCTGGTCCGCCTCTTCAACCACCACGCCGCCACGCTGCACCAGCGTGGCCGCGCCGCCGCCTGACGCGGACGGCGCGGAGCGGAGCGGCACGCAGCAAACACAGCAATAGGGTCCAAAGTCCCTGGCGCAGCACCGGGAAGGGACGAGACTCACAGTCGTCAAGTGATTGACTTCACAATCGATCCCGAGCACGGGGAGGCGGCCATGACAGACCCGACTGCGGAAAAGCCTGAAGCGGCTGACGAAGACACGGCGTCTCCTGGCAACGGCAAGCCGGCCCGTGCCATGGTCACCCGTCGTGCAGCTCTCGGCATGCTCGGCGGCGGCGTGGTGGCCGGCGCCGTCGCCACCCGCATCGGCTTCTCGAGCAGCACCGGTGGGAGCTACGACGACATCATCAGCGAGCGAGGTTTCGAAGGCAACTGGCCAGAGAAGGCGCTGAAGACCTTCGTCCCGCCCGGCGAGCACGACCCCTACTTCATGTTCGCGTCGGGAGGGCACTCCGGCCAGGTGTTCGTGATCGGCGTCCCGTCGATGCGCCTGCTGAAGACGATCGCGGTGTTCACCCGCGAGGCCTGGCAGGGCTATGGCTTCGGCAGCGACCAGAGCGAACTGGTGCTGGCCGAGGGCTCCGATCCCGCCAAGAGCAACCCACTCAGCTGGGGGGACACCCACCACCCGGCGTTGTCCGAGACCGGTGGCGAGTACGACGGCCGGTGGCTCTACATCAACGACCGGGCCAACGGCCGCATCGCCATGGTCGACCTGACGGACTTCAAGACCAAGCAGATCGTTGATCTGCCCAACCTGGGCTCGTCGCACGGCGGCTGCTTCGTCACCCCGGACAGCGACTACGTCCACATCTCGTCGATGACCCCAGCGCCCTACCTGGCCCCCGGTGGGTACGCGCCGCTCTCGGAGTACGAGCGCTACTACCGGGGGGCGTCGTGCTGGATGAAGATCGACCCGGAGACGGGCCGACTCGACATGGAAAAGAGCTTTCAGATCGAGTTGCCGCCCTACACCCAGGACCTCGCCGACGCCGGCAAGCTCGCGAGCGACGGGTTCGGCTTCATCAACTCGTACAACACCGAGATGGCGGTGGGCGGCACCCTCGAAGACCCCGCTAACGCCCTGGAGTCGACGTCGATCGCCAACGACTTCGACTTCCTGCACGTCATCGACTGGAAGAAGGCCGAGCAGGTCTTCGCCGACGGCGGCACCGAGGACATGAACGGAATGGCCATGATCCGGCTCGACACCGCGGTGTCGGAGGGGATCCTCCACTTCGTGCCCGAGCCCCGCAACCCCCACGGCGTCGATGTGAACCCCACGGGGGACTACATGGTCGTGTCGGGCAAGCTCGACCCCCACGCGTCGATCTACGGAATCGAGAAGATCAAGGCGGCCATCGAGGCCGAGGACTACGACGGCACCGACGACTTCGGGGTTCCCATCCTCAAGATGGACTCGTGCCTCGAAGCCCAGGTCGAGTTGGGCAACGGCCCGCTGCACACCCAGTTCGACCCCGACGGCAACGCCTACACGTCGATGTTCGTCGACAGCTCGGTCACCAAGTGGACCCTCGGCCCCAAGGCCGGCGTGTCCGAGGCCGACGCCTGGAAGAAGGTGGCCGACAAGCCGGTCAACTACAACATCGGCCACCTGTGCAGCGCCGAAGGCGACACGGTCGCACCGGCCGGCCAGTACCTGGTGGCGCTGAACAAGTGGTCGATCGACCGCTTCCCGCCGGTGGGCACGCTGCTCCCACAGAACTTCCAGCTCATCGACCTCGACAGCGACGACCTCGAGATCCTCGCCGACATGCCCATCGGCTTCGGTGAGCCGCACTACACCCAGATGATCCGTGCCGATCGCCTCGTCCACACCATCCAGGTGTACGAGCCCGGCACCGATCCGCTCACCATGGGGCCCTCGGAGTTCGCCACCAGTCCCGGCGAGGAGCGCATCGACAAGGCGGGCAACACCGTTGACGTGTACATGACCGTGTTCCGCAGCCACACCACGCCCGACCAGATCGAGGTGAAACAGGGCGACCGGGTGCGCCTGCACCTCACCAACATCGAGACCACCGTCGACGCCACCCACGGGTTCGCCGTCCCCGCCTACAACATCGAGTGCAGTCTCGACGCCGGCGAGGTCGTGAACATCGACTTCGAGGCCGATCGACCCGGTGCCTTCGCCATGTACTGCTCCGAGTTCTGCTCGGCCCTGCACCTCGAGATGCAGGGGTGGTTCATGGTCGAGCCGTGACCCCGATCGTCGCCCGACACCTCACCGACGCATCAGCCGACACCTTCCCCACTAGGAGCATCTGACCATGAAACGAACCCTCGCCCTCCTCCTCGCCCTCGGCGCCGTCGCGTTCCTGCTCAGCGCCTGCGGCTCGGACTCCGAGGACGCCGGCGACGACACGACGGCCACCTCGAGCGCCGACGGGCCGAGCGCCGGCAGCATCGAGATCAACGCCACCGAGTTCGCGTTCGACCCCGACGCGATCGAGGTCACCGCCGACGAGGACTTCACGATCGCGCTCGTCAACGGTGGCGCGGTCGAGCACGACTTCACCATCGAGGGCCAGGAGGACCGCAAGGTCGCGGTCACCCCTGGAGAGACCGCCGAGGGCACGTTCCAGGTCCCCGCCGGTGAGATCACCTTCTTCTGCAGCGTCCCCGGTCACCGGGAAGCGGGCATGGAAGGCACCCTCACCGCGGCGGCTTGAGCCCGCGGTGAGCACGCCGACCGACCTCGACGCCGACCCGGGCGGGGCGACCCGCCCGGTGGGCGGCGCCGGCGCCACGGGAGCCGACGACGGCGCCGCGCCGGCCGGGCAGCCCCGCCCGATCCGGCCGGTGCGCTGGGCACTGGCGATCGCCGGGGCCCTGCTCTGCCTCGTCGCCATCCCCCTGCCCCTGTGGAGCGCGACCCTCGACGCCCCGCAGTACCACGACGACAACGCCTTGCGGCTCACCGCCTACGGCGACCGCCTGGTCGGCGACATCTGCGAGATAAACGAGCTCAACCACTACGTCGGCATGCAGCGACTCGGCGAGCCCAACGTCCCGTGCGGGTCGACCGCGCTGCCCATCGGCGACAACACCGTCGGTCGCATCGCGCCCGAGATGGTGTTGTGGCTGCCCGGAGCCATCGTGTCGGCCGTGGCGGTGGCCGTGGCCGTGCTGACCCGTCGGCGGCTGCTCCGTTGGCTTTCGCTGGTGTGGCTGTGGGGCCTACCGCTCGGCGTCCTGGTCATGACCCAGTACCACCTCTACGTGTACGGCCACGACCTCGACCGGACCGCGGCGTTCCGTCCCGATTCGTTCACCCCGCGGGTGCTCGGGCCGAGCACGATCTACCAGTTCCACGTCGACGCCCGACCAGGACTCGCGTTGATCCTCGTGGTCCTGGCCGCGGCCATCGCCTCCTTCGGCTCCTGGCTCTGGATCCGGTACGCGCCCGACCGCCTGGTCGAACGACCCGAGGGGTCATGACCCGACGAGGTCCACTGACCGTCGCCGCGCTCATCTGTGCCATCACCCTCGGCTGCGCCTCCGACACCCCCCCGACCCACGACCACACGAGCGGGATGGACATGGGCGGGATGGACATGGGCGGATCGAGCGACGGCGGCTCGACGGACGAGACCTCCGGCGACGAGCTGACCCGGAGACTGGCGGATGCCGAGCCGGGCGAGACCATCGTGGTCGAGCCCGGGACCTACCAAGGGAGCTTCGTCGTCCGCCGGCCCGTGCACCTGGTGGGGGAGGGCCTGCCCGTGCTCGACGGAGGCGGGGAGGGTACCGTGCTGCGCGTCGCCCCGGGGGCGAGGGGCTCGACCGTGCGCGGACTGCACGTCATGGGCACCGGCCCGGGGCCCGTGGGCACCCCGACGGCCATCCGGGTCGAGGCGGACGACGTGATCGTCGAGGACAACCTGATCATGGACAGCTACATGGGGATCCAGGTCATCGAGGCCGACGACGCGACGGTCGCCGACAACACCATCGTGGGCTTCGAGGAGGGCGCCGTCACCGGCGAGCTCCACGCCACCGGCGGCGACGCGGACATGACCGGGATGGACCACGGCGGCACCGTCTCGAACCAGAGCGCCCGTCGGGGTGACGCCATCACCCTCAACAACGCCGCGGGCGCCGTCGTCGAGGGCAACGACATCGACTCGGCGCGCGACGGCGTCTTCCTGACCTTCGCCCGCGACGCGACGGTGCGCGACAACGAAGTCCGCAACGGCCGCTACGCGGTCCACGCGATGTACGCGTCCGCCCTCGACGCGGAGGACAACTTCTTCGACGGCAACCTCGCCGGCGCCATCCTCATGTACGGCGGTCCGTTCGAGCTCACGGGGAACACGGTGATGCACAGCCGGTCGCCGGCAACCGGGTTCGGCTTCGTGGTCAAGGACGGTGCCGGTGTGGTCTTCGACCGCAACGTGATCGCCGCGAACCGGGTCGGAATCAAGCTCGACAACGGTGGCGCCACCTCGTCGGACGCTGAACCCGCGCTCATCCGGGACAACACCATCGGTCTCAACCAGATCGGGGTCGAGGTCATGGTCGCGTCGCATGGTGCCTTCTCGGGAAACAGCTTCGTCGAGAACACGGTGCACGTCGTGGCCGAGGACGAGGTACCCGAGATCGAGTGGACGGTCGCCGAGCGGGGGAACTACTGGAGCTCGTACAAGGGCTACGACAACGGCGGGGACGGCGTGGGTGACCTCCCGTACGTGCAGGGGGGCAGCATCGAACACACCCTGACCCGATCCCCCTCGCTGATCGCACTCATGTCAGGGCCCGCGTTCCGTCTGCTACAGGCGGTCGAGGATCGCTGGGCACCCGAGGACCCGGTCGCCCTCGACACCCACCCCATGATGGAGATCGCCTCGCCCACCCTGGCCCACGAGCGGCGGTCGGAGACCACCGGCGCGCGCCAGGGGATCGTCGGCGTCGTGCTCATCACCGCCTGCGCACTCCTGCTCTTGCGTGCCCGCATCCCGAGGCACCGCAGTGGGTGACGCCGTGGTGCGGGTGACGGGGGTGTCGAAGCGCTACGGCCGCCACCTCGCGCCCGTCCTCCACGACGTCAGCTTCTCCGGACCGCCGAGCAGCATCATCACCCTCGCCGGCTCGAACGGCAGCGGGAAGTCGACCCTTCTGCGCTGCATCGCGGGCCTGGCCCGCCACACGGGATCGATCGAGATCTGCGGCGAACCCATCGACCGCCACGCCCGGACGCGCCGCTTGTTCGGCTACCTCCCTCAGGTGATGGCCCTCCCGCCGCACATGACCATCGCCGAGGCCCTCTACTTCTTCGCCGCACTGCGCGGTGCCGATCCCACCGAGCTCCCCCTCCCCGACGACTTCCTGCGGGAGGGCGACACCCGTGTGGGCACGCTGTCGGGCGGGCAGCGCCAACGAGTGGCCATCGCCGTCGCCCTGCTCGGGTCACCGCCGCTCCTGCTCCTCGACGAGCCCGTGGCGAACCTCGACGAGGACGGACGCGCCGCGTTCTGGGGGGTGCTCGGCACGCTACGGGATCAGGGCACCACCGCGCTGATCGCCAGCCCGTCGCCGAGCGATCTCGCAGGCGTCGGCGACGCCGTCGTCGTCCTGCGCAACGGCAGGATCGTCGCATCCTCGCTCACCGAAGGGCGCGACGACGAGCAAGAGGCGACGGCGTGAACCACCCGCTCGCCATCCTCGCCTCCTGGGAGTTCCGCGGCGCGGCGCGCAGCCGATGGGTGCTCGGCACGGCCGTCGCGTTCGCGGCGCTGTGCCTGGCCGTCTCGCTGCTCGGCATGCGATCACTGCGGGACCTCGGTCTCACCGGGGTGGGCCCCGTGTCGGCTGGGCTCATCAACCTCGGGATCCTGCTGCCCGCGGTGATGGGGCTCATCCTCGGCGCCAACGCGCTCGTGGCCGCCCGGGAACAGGGCGTGCTCTCGGTGATCGCCTCGCAACCGGTCTCACGCGCCTCGATCGTGCTCGGCTCCTTCGTGGGCCTCGTCGGTGCGCTGTGGACTTCGGTCCTGCTCGGTTTCGGGGCCGCCGCGGTCGTGCTGTCCGGGGTGGCGAAGTCCTCGGACGTGATGCCCCTCGTGTCGCTCGTGGCGGTGTCGCTCGGCGTGTCGGCCGCCTGCGTGGCACTCGGCCTGGCCATGTCCGCGTTCGCGAACACCCGCATGCAGGCGGTCGCAGCCGCCATCACCATCTGGTTCCTCCTGGCCCTCGGCATGGACCTCGCCCTGGCCGCCATCGCGCCGGCGGTGCGGATGGGCCCGTCGGGACTCCTGTCGATGGTGGTGCTCAACCCGCTCGAGGCAGGCCGGGTGCTGGCACTTCTGAGCGTCAGCCCCGATGGAACCGTCCTCGGCCCGTTCGGCTCGTATCTGAACGAGCGCTTCGGCGCGGGTGGCGCCGCCGGCGTCCTCGTCGCTGCGCTCGTGCTGTGGACCGCCGTCCCGCTCATCCTGGCCCGGTGGGCGCTCGTGCACCGCGACGTGTGACCGGAACCATGGACCCGCGCTCTGCCCCCCCGTCCCTCAGGAGGATGAAATCATGAACCTCGGCGCACCGGAACTGCTGATCATCTTCGCGGTGATCCTGCTGCTGTTCGGCGGGTCCCAGCTGCCCAAGCTGGCCCGATCACTCGGTCGGGCCCAGGCCGAGCTCAAGGCGGGTGCCGAGGACGGGGCCAAGGGCGACGATCGCGCTGGGGGCACGACCGAGTGAGCTGACCCCTCCTCTTCCCGCCACCGACTCGGCCGCGGGCCACTGATTACCTGATTACGCGTCCTAGGCTGCGGGCGTGAGGATGCCGCCGCACATGATCGTGGGCGCCGACCCGACCAAGATCGCCGGCGCCACCCTGGGCGAGGGACTGATCCGGCGGGTCTGGCAGTTCGCGAAGCCCTACAAGGCGCTGCTGGTCGGGTTCATCGTCGTGATCGTGGCCGAGGCGGTCATCGGGCTACTCCCCGCCCTGTTGATCCGGCGCATCATCGACCAGGCCATCCCCGAGGCGGACCGCACCATGGTGTCCGTCGCCGCCGCCCTGATGGTGGGCGTGGCGTTCGTCTCCGCCGGCCTGTCGCTGGCCGAGCGCTGGTGGTCGTCGCGCATCGGCGAGGGCCTCATCTTCGACCTGCGGGTGGCGCTGTTCGACCACGTGCAGCGCATGCCCATCGCGTTCTTCACCCGCACCCAGACCGGGGCGCTCATCAGCCGCCTCAACAACGACGTCATCGGTGCGCAGCGGGCGGTCACCGGCACCCTCGGCTCGGTGGTGTCCAACGTCGTGGTGCTGGTCACGACGCTGACGGCGATGTTCATCCTCCAGTGGCAGCTCACGCTCCTGTCGCTCGTGCTCTTGCCACTGTTCCTGCTCCCCACCAAGCGGGTGGGCCGGCGCCTCCAGGCCATGACCCGCGAGCAGATGGACCTCAACTCGTCCATGAACACGACCATGACCGAGCGCTTCAACGTGTCGGGCGCCCTGTTGGTGAAGCTCTTCGGGCGCCACGACCAAGAGGCCGGCGACTTCTCGTCGCGGGCCGGCCGGGTGCGCGACATCGGCGTGCTGACCGCGGTCTACAGCCGCACCTTCATGATCGCCCTCGCCCTGGTGGGCGCCGTCGGCACCGCCCTCATCTACTGGCTGGGCGGCCAGCTCGTGATCTCGTCGTCGATCACCATCGGCACCCTGGTGGCCCTCGGCACCTACGTGGCCCAGATCTACACGCCGCTCACCAGCCTCACGAACGCCCGGGTCGACCTGATGACCGCCTTCGTGTCGTTCGACCGGGTCTTCGAGGTGCTCGACACCGAGCACGCGATCACCGAACGGCCCGGCGCCGTCGACCTCGTCGAGCCCACCGGCGAGATCGCCGTCCACGACGTCTGGTTCCGCTACCCCGCCGCTACCGACGTCTCCCTCGCGTCGCTCGAGGTGAACACCGGCCACGAGGGCCCGCTGAGCGGCGAGGCCTCCGAGCCGGTGCTCAAGGGCATCACCGCCACCGTCCCGGCCGGCACCCTCACCGCCCTGGTCGGTCCGTCGGGTGCGGGCAAGACCACGCTCAGCTCGCTGATCCCCCGGCTCTACGACGTCACCGAAGGATCGCTCACCATCGACGGCCACGACGTGCGCGACCTCACCCTCACCAGCCTCCGCGACGCCATCGGCGTGGTCAGCCAGGACCCGCACCTGTTCCACGACACCGTCGGCGACAACCTGCTCTACGCCCGGCCCGACGCCACCTTCGACGAGGTGGTGGCCGCCTGCCGGCGGGCGCAGATCCACGACGTCATCGCCGCCCTGCCCGACGGCTACGACACCGTGGTCGGCGAGCGGGGCTACCGCCTGTCCGGCGGCGAGAAGCAACGCTTGGCCATCGCCCGCATGCTGCTCAAGGACCCCGCCATCGTCATCCTCGACGAGGCCACCAGCCACCTCGACTCCGAGAACGAGGCGGCGGTGCAGGACGCCCTCGAGGAGGCCCTCGCCGACCGCACCTCGATCGTCATCGCCCACCGCCTGTCCACCATCCGCGCCGCCGACCAGATCCTCGTCGTCGAGGACGGCCGCATCGTCGAGCGCGGCACCCACGACGAGCTCGAGGCCGCCGGCGGCCTCTACCGCGACCTCTACCGCACCCTCATCCGCGGCGACGCCGTCGGCGAGCCGGAGGCGGAGCCCCAGCCCGAACCCGCCTGAAGCTGCGCCGCGGCGGCGAGGCGACAGTTCACCCCGCTGGGGGCGGTCAGCGGAACGCCGGCCGGAGTCCCTCGATCATCGGGAAGTGCTTCACGTTCAAGGTGGCCAGCGTGGCGTCGTGGACGTCGACGGTCGCGGCGATCAGGTAGTCGGCCAGGTCGATGCCCTGGTGCGAGCGCCGATAGGTGCGCAGGTACTCGCCGGCGCGCTGTGCGATCGCGTCCGAGACCGGGACCATCGTCGCGACGCCGAAGAGACGGGCGACGTCGGCGCGCTCGGCGCTGCGCATGCCGCCCTCGATCTCGACCCGGGACACGACGCTGACGAGTCGTTCTTCTCGAGGACGGGCGATCAACAACGCCGTCGCCCGTTCGTCACCGCGCAGATGCGCTATCAGGATCGTGCTGTCGAAGACCGTCTTCACAGGCCGAGGCCGGTGAGGCGATCGGCCGCCGAGGACCCCCGAACCGCCTCGAGCCACTCGGGCCAGTCCGGGTAGTCAGCACAGATCCCCGCCGTGTCGAGCAGCACCGATCGGTCCTCATCCACGCCGATGTCCGCACCGAGGGCCCGGTCGATGATGGCCCGGATGACGCTGGCCTTCGACTCGTGGCGCGCCTCGGCCAACCGCTTCAGCTCGTCATCCTGCTCTTCAGTGAGGTAGATCTGGGTCCGACGCATACATCAGCAATATACATCGCTGTCAGTTGGCACAGAAATATCGCTTGCGATATAGTGCGGTTCATGTACGGCACCGTGGTCCGCCAAGCGCGAGAGCAACGGGGATTGACCCAGGTTGAGCTCGCTGATGTCTCTGGCATCAAGCAGGCGAACATTTCGGCGATCGAGAACGACCGGCGGCAGCCGACAGCAGAGACGCTGCATCGATTGCTCACCGCATGCGGCTTCGAGTTGGTCGCCATGGCGGGGGCTCGAAGCATCCCCCTCCCACCGCCGCTCGATGACGGCGACCCGGAGGTGTTGGCCGATCTGTTCTCGGTGAACCGGAGTATCGATGATCCCGGTGTGCTCGTGCCGGCTGTCGACCCGCCGACGCCCAGCGATCAGCGATCTCGAGTCCTGCGAGCCGTCTTGGATGCCAGCGAGGCGATCATCCGGTCGCGCTGATGGAGTTCGTCGATCTGATCGTGATGGTCCATCAGAAGCTCGAGGACGCGGGGATCGCCCATGCCTTCGGCGGCGCTCTCAGCCTTGGCTATGCGGCCGAACCACGAGGAACGAAGGACATCGACGTCAACGTCTTCATCGCACCTGAGCGACTGCCCGAGGTCGAAGTCGCCCTCTCCTGGATCGGCTTCCGTCGTCCGATCAAGGCTGGCGACGCGAAGGTCCTCCCTGTCGCCGGTATTCGGTTCGAGCACGTGACCGAACCATTCCCGATCGATGTGTTCTGCTCGATTGACGACCGCTACCGCGAGATCGAGGAGCGCGTCACGAGACATCCGTTCGGTCGGAACGACGAGGTCCTTCCCTTTCTCTCGGCGGAGGATCTCAGCGTGTTCAAGCTCGCGTTCAACCGGCCCAAGGACTGGCTCGATCTCGCCGAGATCGCCAGGGCCCGCCCCGATCTCGACGTGGAACAGATCGAGGAGCTGCTCGTCGCACTGCGCGGCCCGTCGATGTATCCGCGCGTCGCTCGCCTGCGTTCGCTTCTACGTCGCTGAACGAACCATCGCCGACGTCACTCCACGATCAGGAGCACCAGCTTGGCGGTCCCGACGACCCCGCCCGGCGAGGTTCAGCGGGGGTGGAAGCGCAGCCAGGTGGCGGTCATGGTCGCCCGGGGCTTGCCGTCGGCGCTGAGCTCGGCGCTGACCACGATCTCCTGATCGGAGATGCTGACCGGCTCTGCGATGAGCTGCACCGGCGCGGCCAGCGGCGTGGGACGCAGGAAGCGCACCTCGAAGCCGGCCGTGATGAACGGGATGGGCGCGCCCGGATCGGCCTCCCACCCGCGCTGGGCCGCTTCCCACAGCACGACCGCCGCCGTGTGGCAGTCGAGCACGGTGGCGATGATGCCCCCGTTCAGGAAGCCGAAGCCGTTGTCGTGCTCGGGCCCCGACGTGAACTCCGCGACCGTGCTGTCGCCGTCTCGATAGCTGCGCAGGTGGAAGCCGTCGGGGTTGGCGTGTCCGCACCCGAAGCAGGTGATGCCCGGGTAGAGCGACTCCTGGATGCTGAGGCCGTGCGGTCCGCCGGTCACGCCGCCGCTACACGCGCTCGCGGAGCCAGGCGATGTCGTCCTTGCGGCCGTCTTCGCCGGTCTCGCAGATGACGGGGGCGCCGGCGGTGCGGACGACCTCGAGGAGGGCGTCGGGGTCGACCTGGCCCTGGCCGAGGTGCTCGTGGCGGTCACGGCCGGAGCCGTGGGGGTCCTTCGAGTCGTTGCAGTGGACGAGGTCGATGCGGCCGGTGATGGCGAGCAGGCGCTCGGCGGCGTCGATCATGGTCTCGCCGGCGGCGTGGGCGTGGCAGGTGTCGAGGCAGAAGCCGATGCCGAACGGGGCGATGTGGTCCCACAGGCGGGCGATGGTGTCGAAGTGGCGGGCCATGGCGTGGTCGCCGCCGGCGGTGTTCTCGAGGTAGATCGGCACCTCGGACTCGATGGCCTGGAGCCCCTTCACCCAGCGCACGAAGCCCTCGGCCTCGTCGTCGTCGGCGGTGACGTGGCCGCCGTGGACGATGACCGCGGTGGCGTTGATCTCGGCCGCGGCCTCGCAGGTCTGCTGGAGGATCTTGCGGCTGGGGATGCGGATCTTGTTGTTCGGGGACGCCAGGTTGATGGGGTACGGCGCGTGCACGTAGACGGGCACGGGCGAGGTGCGCAGCGCCTCCGCGTCCGGGTGCGGCGGCGGCTTCTTCCACCCCTGCGGGTCGCCGAGGAAGAGCTGGAAGCAGCCGGCGTCCTCGGCGAGGGCGGTGCCGAGCGGGTCGTCCGGGCCGACGTGCGCGCCGATGGGGAAGTCCATGTCCCGAACCTACCCGGGGCCGCGTCCGTCACACTGGGGCGATGCCGTGGCGCTGGGGTCGGCGGGTGCTGGGGGTCGTGGTGACCCTCGTCGCCTTCGTCGCGCTGCTGACCGGCGCGGTGGCCGGCGGCGCCCGCCTCGTCTCCCGTGCGGTCACGGCGGAGGGCGGACCCTCGGTGGCGACGCCGCCGGCGGGCACCTACTACCACGGGGTCTATCCGGGCGGACGCAGCGGCTGGGAGGACGACCTGACCCCCACCGACCTCGCCGCCTACGAGGCCGCCGCCGGCCGGGACGCGGCGTGGGTCTACTTCTCGCACAACTGGTTCCGCCGCGACCGCACCTTCCCCGTCGAGACCGCCGGCTGGATCCGCGACGAGGGCGCCGTCCCCTTCATCCGCCTGATGCTGCGGGGGCGCGGGCCGGCGTCGGGCGACGAGCCCTTCCGCCTCCAGCGCATCCTCGAGGGCGACTTCGACGACGACCTCGCCGCATGGGGCGCCGGCGCCGCGGACTTCGGCACCCCGATCGTCGTCGAGTGGGGTACCGAGATGAACGGGCGCTGGTTCGGGTGGAACGCCCGCTGGAACGGCCGGGAGGACGGCCCCCGCCGCTTCCGCCAGGCCTACCGCCACATCGAGCGGACCATCGAGGCCGCCGGCGCCGACAACATCACCTGGGCCTGGCACGTGAACGGTGACTCGGTGCCCGACACCCCCTGGAACCAGATCGAGGACTACTACCCCGGCGATCGCTTCGTGGACTGGGTGGGCCTGTCCGCCTACGGCGCCCTCACCCCCGCCGACCGTGCCGGCGACTGGCGTCCCTTCCGGCAGACCCTCGACGAGGTCGTGCCGCAGCTGGAAGCGATCGCCCCCGACAAGCCGGTCATGGTGTTCGAGTTCGGCATGACCCGGGGCAATCCGAACGGCCGACCCGCGGCGTTCGCCGACGCCGCCCTCGACGACCTGCTGTCGAACCGCTGGCCGGCGGTTCGGGGGTTCTCGTGGTGGAACGAGGCGTGGCCCAACGACGACGACCCGTCCCACGACACCGACATGCGCCTCCAGACCCTCGCCGGCGTGCGCCGGGTGTTCCAGGAGCACCTCGTCGACAACGACGACGTGCTGGACCACCCGTTCCCCTGAGCGGCGACGTCACAAACCCGAGGCAATAGCGCGCGCCGGGCGCGCGCTATTGCCTCGAGTTCGGTGGAGGGAGAGGCAGGGAGGCGCCGGCGCCGTCGGTGAGCTGCGTCGGGACGGGGAGGTCGCCGGCGCCGGACAGCAGGTCGTCGCAGCGGGCGGGGCTCCCCGCCACCGCCGCCGCGTCGGCGGCGCGGCCGAGGGCGAGGGCCTCGTCGAGCAGGGCCCGGTCGGCGGGGCCGAGCAGGGCGAGGTCGTCGGAGACGATGGCCATGCCGCCGGACACGCCCACGGCGAGGGCCCAGGCGCGTGCGGCCTCGGGCGAGAGTGCCGTCTCGCTGGTCCGCAACATGATGCAGTCGGGGTCGTTGAGCCAGAGCTTGCGGTGCATGAACGAGCGGGCGAGGGTCGAGCGCCACGCGCCCCGGGTGGAGGGGCTGACCTCCTCGTAGCCGGGCATGGCGAAGTCGTCCGTGCGCTCCCACGACGGGGCCACGTCCGGGCCGATGCGCATGCCGTCGACCACGCCGACCACCGACCCCAGCGGGCAGCCGCACGCCAGGATGAAGGTGTCCTCGCCGGCGCCCCGCCGGATGGCCTCATAGCCCCGGCGCACCCGCTCGGCCGGCGTGGCCGTGGGGTCGGCCCAGCGGCCACCGTCGAGCGCGGGCACGCAGGTGAAGTCCAGCTTCAGGTACCGGTAGCCCATGTCGACCAGGGCGGCGGCGGTGTCGGCCAGGTGCTGCTGCACCTCGGGATTGGTGGTGTCGAGGGTGCTCTGGAAGCCGTTCCAGTCGGGGTTCCACCAGCCCATGAGCTGGTCGCCCGTGGCGGCGTCGGGGGTGGCCCACTCGGGGTGGGCGGTGAGGACGGCTGACTCGGGGTGGGCGATGAAGGGGGCCATCCAGATGCCGGGCACGTAGCCGGCGCCGGCGATGTCGGCGGCCAGGCGGTCGACCCCGGACGAGAACTTGTCGTTGGTCACCAGCCAGTCGCCGATGGCGGCCTGGTAGCCGTCGTCCACCTGGAAGACCTCGAAGGGCCAGTCGCCGGCGAGGGCCAGGTTGGAGCGGACGTGCTCCTCGGTCAGCGAGTGGAAGTAGTGGTACCAGCTGCACCAGCCCGCCTGGAACGGGGCGGTGACCCGGGCCTGCTCGGCGGCGCCGACCGCTCCCGCCCACGCCTCGAGCAGCGGCGCCGCCGCCGGCCCCTCGTCGGCCACGACGTCGTGCAGCACGCGTGACGTGCCCGCTTCCAGCAGCGCCCCTCCGAGGTAGGCCTGGGCCACGACCTCGACGGCACCGTCCGGGAGGAGGCTCAGGCGCAACGTCCCGTCGTGGGTGGCGCCACCGAGGAAGCCGACCAGGTGCACCGGGGCATCGGCGCCACCGGCCGGCCCGCCCCGCGCCTGGAACACCGTGACCTGCTCGGAACGCACCTCGCCCTCGGGGGCGACGGCGGGGTCGGCGTGGTGCACCCGCCGGGCGAAGCCGACCACGTCGTCCAACATCGGATCACCGGTCTGCGTGCGAGACGGGTCGACGTGCTCGCCGAGGGTCACCGCCCCCGTCGGCGACCAGGACTGGTAGCCGTTCTGGAACACCCGCACCGGGCCGGCGCCGGCCGACCCACCACCCAGGCCGTCGACCCGGAACCGCAACCGGACCGAGTGGACCGCCACGGCGGCGTCGCCGGCGTTGGCGACCGACCACGCCCACCGCCGGCCGGCCACCACCTCGCGGACGCTCACCTCGAGCGCAGGACCAGCGGGTTCGACCTGGCTCTCCACCAGCGACAACGTCATGCGACCGTTCTACCCGCCCCGGGAGGTGCAGTCGGGCGACGCCCGACGCCGGCACCGACCCTCGAGGCAGAGTTCGTCGGTTGAGAACGCGAGCGCAGCGAGCGTTCTCGAGCGGCGAGACCTAGAGCCACGGACGGGGGTCGACCAGCAGGGCGGCGATCTCGTCGGCGGGCACCGGCCGGCTGAACAGGTAGCCCTGCACGACGTCGCAGTCGAGCTCGCGCAGGATCGCCAGCTGTGACTCCGTCTCGACCCCCTCGGCCACCACGGTGAACCCGAGCGACTGTCCGAGCACGATGGCGGCCGAGATGATGGCCCGGTCGGGCGAGTCCGCCGCGTCGAGCCCGGCGACGAAGGACTGGTCGATCTTCAGATGGTTGGCCATGGGGAAGCGGCGCACGTAGTCGAGGGTGGCGTACCCCGTGCCGAAGTCGTCGATGGCGAACCCGACGCTCATGTCGCAGAGTTGTCGCAGCGTGTCCACCAGGCCGAGGCCGGCCGCGAGCGCCGACTCGGTGACCTCGAAGCAGAGGCGACTGGCCGGCAGCCCGGACTCGTCGAGCACGCGCGCCACCCGCTCGAGGAAGCGCTCGTCGGCCAGTTGGCGCACGGAGAGGTTGACCATCACCGTCAGCTCGGGCGCGATGGTGGTCCATTCGACGGCCTGGTGCGCGGCCCGTTCGAGGACGGCCTCGCCCAGCGGGACGATGAGGCCGATGTCCTCGGCGGCGGGGATGAACTCGGCGGGGGCCACGAGCCCGTGGCCCGGCCGCTCCCAGCGCACGAGTGCCTCGACCGCGGTGATGACCCCGGTGCGCACGTCGATGAGCGGTTGGTAGTGCACGACGAGTTGGTCCTCGGCGACGGCCTGGTGGAGCTCACGCTCCAGGTCGAGGCGACGGACCACCTGGCGGTGGAGATCCTCCTCGAACACCTCGTAGCGGGACCGACCGCGCTCCTTGGCGCGGTACATCGCGGCGTCGGCGTTGCGGACCAGGGACTCGGCCTCGTGGGCCAGGTCGGCAGCCGTGGTCGGATCGAGCTGGGACCCGCCGGCGGCGAGGGCGATGCCAACGCTCGCCCGCACGAACACGGTGGTGTCGTCGAGCTCGAACGGCGGCTCCAGCTCCATCGCGAGACGGGTGGCGACTGCGACGGCCCCCGCCTCGTCCTCCACGTCCTCGCACACGAGCAGGAACTCGTCGCCACCGAAGCGCCCGACGGTGTCACCCGCCCGGAGCGGCCGGTGGAAGCGGGTGGCCACCTGCTGGAGCAGGCGATCGCCGGCTGCGTGGCCGAGGCTGTCGTTGATGACCTTGAAGTCGTCGAGGTCGATGAACAGCACCGCCACCGCGGTGCCGAGACGACGGGACCGCGCCAGCGCCTGCTCGATGCGGTCGAGTAGCAGCGAGCGGTTGGGGAGACCGGTCAGCTTGTCGTGCAGCGCCTCGTGCTCGAGGGTGGCCTCGAACTCGGCGCGCTCGACGGCGATCGCCGCCAGGTGGGTGACCCGCTCCAGCAGGAGCAACTCGTCGGGGTCCGGTACCCGCGCCTCGGGCACGTACACCGCGATCGCTCCCAACAGCCCACCCGTGCCGGGAGCGTCGAGGCGCAGAGCCCAACAGGCCCGGAGGCCGTGCTCGAGCAGGACGTCGCGGGCGCCCGCCCACCGGAAGTCGGTGGCCACGTCGTCGTAGATCACCGCAGGAGGCCCCGGTGCCCGCAACGAGCGCCCGAGCGTCGAGGTGCCCGGGACCGCGTCGAGCGCGGCGACGACCTCGTCCGGCAGGGTGGGCGCCACGGTCACCCGCACGCGGCCGGCGTCGTCGAGCTGACCGATCGAGCACTGTGCGCCGGGGATGCGCCCCTCGACCAGCTCGATGATCGAGGCCAGGGTGTCATCGAGCGCCATGCCCCGCGCCACCCGCTCGAGCACCTGGCTCTGCTCGGAGAGCAGGGTGGAGACGGCACGGTGCCGCGAGATGTCGCGGCAGTTCAAAACGATGCCCTGCACCGCCGGCAGGTCGAGCAGGTTGGTGGCCAGCACGCTGAGGTGTCGCCAGGTGCCGTCGGCGTGACGCCCCCGCAGCTCGGTGGGCGTGCGCTTCGCCACGCCTCGTACCTCGTCACCGAAGTCCCCGAACACCCGGTTGAGATCCTCGGGGTGCACCAGCTCGAAGCAGTCCCGGCCGGTCAGCTCGTCGGCGTCATATCCGAGCACGTGGCCGACGGCCTGACCGACGTAGGTCATGCGCCCCTGGTCGTCGGTGACGATGAGCACGTCGTCGGAGTGCTCGATGATGGCCCTCGCCCAGGCCTCGGTGCGGCGCAGCGCCTGTTCGGTGGCGGCGACGTCGGAGACGTCCCGGAGCAGCCAGAGGTGGCTCACGGGCTCGCTCCAGAGCGCCACGTACTTCGCCTCGACCACGAACGAGGTGCCGTCCCGTCGGTGCAGCACCAGGCGCTCGTGGGCCGGGCGGTCGTCGGCCATGGCCCCGACGAGGTGCGCCACGACCGCCGGGTCGGTCCGCTCGCCGATGAGGCACCCGGGTGAGCGCCCGAGGATGTCGTCGGCCGGCCACCCGGTCAGGCGCTCGAAAGCGTCGTTCACCCACGCGACGGTGTGCTCGCCGGGCCGCTCCTGGACGGTCACGAGGAGCGCGTCACTGACCTGTGCGGCGGCGACGTGGAAGGCCTCGGCCCGCACCGCGGCGAGCGCCGCCCGGGTGCGGTCGTCGGAGCCCGACACCGGGGTGTCAGCCATCAGCCCTCCGGGGGTGAGGCTCCGAGGGCGTCGTCGCCCGCAGGGGGCTCGGCGTGGGGGTGCGGGTGGCCATGGGAGTGGGGATGGCGATGCGGGTGCGGGTGGGTCGCCGGGCCGGCGCCGGCCCGTTGATCAAGCCATCGGCGGAACCCGGCGGCGTTGGAGTGAATGCCGTTCAGCGTCTCCAGCTTCTCACGCAGGGCAGGGTCCACACCCGCGAGGTCGGCCCCGAAGGCCTCGTCGAGCGCGGCGGCGATGTCACGGTCCTCCCGCCACGCGGCCTCGGCCACCTCGGCCCAGCGCCGCAGGGTGTCGTGGGCCTCGGCCAGGATCTCGCCCGGGTCGGGGACGAGGCCGAAGTGGGCCAGGGCGATGCCTGCCGGCCGCCGCTCGGCGAAGCGGTCGAGCGAGTGGAGCGCCTGGTCGAGGTCGAAGTCCGGCGGAGGGGTGGCCGGGCGCAGGATGCCGGCGTCGGGCAACCGCACCCCCACGGCGTCGCCGGCGAACAGCAGTCCGCTCTCCGAGTCGTGCAGGGCGAGGTGGTGCTTGGCGTGACCGGGCGAGTCGACCGTGGTGAGGGTGCGGGTGGGGCCGATGCGGATGTCCTCCCCGTCGGCGAGCACGTGCACCCGCTCGGCCGCGGTGGGCTCCAGGCGGCCGTAGAGCGTGTCGAGCAGGTCGCCGTAGACCGTGGCCGCCGAGGCCACGAGGCGGCTCGGGTCGACGAGGTGGCGGGCCCCCCGCTCGTGCACGTACACCGTGGCCTTGGGGAAGGCCTTGGCCACGTCGCCCACCCCGCCGGCGTGGTCCAGGTGGATGTGGGTGACGGCGATGCCGGCGAGCTCGTCGGGGGCGACCCCCAGCGCGTCGAGGGCGGCGAGCAGCTCGGCCACCGAGCTCTGGCTGCCCGTCTCGACCAGTACGGGCGCCGGCCCTTCGATCAGGTAGCCGGCGGTGACCCGCTCCCACCCACCGAGCAGTGTGTCGATCTGGCGGACCCCCGGCCCGATCAACGTGTCCCCCACGCCGCCATTCTCGCACCCCGACCGCCCCGAGAACCCCGTCCCAGCCCTTCTGGGTACTCCCCCGTGTCGTGGACGGCCCCTCCGGCGTACCCGGAACGGGAGGAAGGAGGCCTTCAGGCGAGACGGAGGCCGTGCGGCAGGGCGAGGCGGTGGACAGCGAGGCGGTCGGAATCGGCCAGCAGCACGGCGGTGGCGTCGTCCTCGACGATCCGGCCCTCGTCGAGCACCACCGAGCGGGGGCACAGCTCGAGGGCGTAGGGCAGGTCGTGGGTGACGACCACGAGGGTGAGCTCGGGCAGCGAGCGGAGCACCGCGGCCAGCTCGCTGCGGGCGGCCGGGTCGAGATTGGCCGACGGCTCGTCCAGCACGAGGGTGGTGGGGCGCATCGCGAGCACCGTGGCGACGGCCACCCGCCGGCGCTCCCCGAGGCTGAGGTGGTGCGGCGCCCGGTCGGCGGCGTCGGCCATGCCCACCGCCTCGAGGGCCTCGACCACGCGGGCCTCGACCTGGTCGCCGTCGAGGCCGAGGTTGGCCGGGCCGAAGGCCACGTCCTGGCGGACGGTGGGGCAGAAGAGCTGGTCGTCGGGGTCCTGGAAGGCGATGCCCACGCGGCGGCGGACCTCGCGCACGTCTGCCTTCGCCGTGGTGTCGAGGCCGTCCACCAGGACGCGGCCCGCCTGTGGGAGGAGGACCCCGTTGAGGTGGAGCACCAGGGTGGTCTTGCCGGCGCCGTTGGGACCGAGCACCGCGACCCGCTCCCCCGTCGCCACCTCGAGGTCGACGCCGCGGAGCGCCACCCGTCCGTCCGGATAGGCGTGGTGCACGGCCTCGACCAGGACACCCACGTCAGCCCACCCCCGACACCGCGACGAGCGCCACGGTGGCGCCGACGACGGACACCGCGGCGAACGCTCCGGCCGCGAGCCACGCCGACGGGGGTGCCGGGACGTCGTCGCCACGGGGCCAGGTGCCGTCGAAGCCACGCGAGACCATGGCCACGTGGACCCGCTCGCCACGCTCGAACGAGCGGACGAACAGCGCCCCCGCGGTGGTGGCCACCGAGCGGGCCTGCCAGAGCCAGCGGGGATCGTCCCCCCGCGAGATCCGGGCGATGCGCAGGCGCTCCACCTCGCCGCCGAGCACGGCGCCGAAGCGGACCATGAAGCCGCCGATGGCGGTGAAGGCGACGGGGACCCGCAATCGGTCCAGGCCGGCCAACAGGTCCGCCGCCGGGGTCGTGGCGGACAGCACCACCGCCACCGCCACGCCGATGGTGCCCTTCGCGAGGATGTTCCACGCCGCCCAGAGCCCCTCCTCGGACACGGCGACCCCGGCGACGACGACCTGCTCCCCCCTGGCCACGAAGGGGAGCAGCAGGGCGAAGGCGAGGAACGGCACTTCGATGACGAGGCGGCGCAGCACCGTCGAGGCCCGGACGCGGGCCAGGCCCGCGACGACGGCCACGGCGACGGCGTCGACGAGCAGCGCGGGGACCGCGGTGCGAGGGGTGGCCACCACGCCGAAGACGAAGACGAGCGCGCCGACCACCTTGACGTGGGCGGGCAGGCGCTCTGCCCTGGTCACCCGACGGCGGGGTCGCCGCGCCGCCGGGTGCGCACGATCGCCGCGAGGCCGGCTCCGAGGGCGAACACCAGCACCACGCCGGCCGCCCGCCAAGGAGCGGTGGCGTAGTCCGCAGCGGGACTGGCGGCGAACGTGTGGTCGTCCTGCTCGGCGGCGATGCCCTCGTCGGTGGCCACGCGCTCGAGACCGTCGGGCTCGCTGCTGGCCCAAGGGGCCGCGAGCACCGCGACGGCGAGCGCCACCGCCAACCCTCCGGCCACGAGCAGGGCCAGGACCCGTCGACTCACGAGCGTGCCTCGCCCGCCGGAGCTGCGGCGGAGGGGACGGGGACGGCGCCCAGGAGGTCCCTCGCTCCGACCACGAGGTCGGGACGGGCGGCGAGCACGGCCGCCACGACCGCTCCGGTGATCACACCCTCGCCGACGCCGATCAGGGTGTGCACCCCCACCATGGCGCCGAGCACGGCTCGCACCGAGACATCGGCCGTGCCCCCGACGGCGTACTCGACCGTGAAGGCCACGGCGGCGAGCACCACCGAGAGGCCGGCGGCCACGCCGGCGGCGACCACCACGCCGGCGTGCGAGCGGGGCAGCACGAGGCGCAGGCCGCGGAAGACCACCCAGCCCCCGAGGCAGGGGACGAGGGCCATGTTCACGACGTTGAGGCCGAGGGCACTGAGGCCGCCGTCGGCGAAGAGGAGGCACTGCACCACGACGACGACGGTCAGGCAGAGGACCCCCAGCCAGGGGCCGACCAGGACCGCGGCGAGCACCCCGCCGAGCAGGTGGCCGCTCGTCCCCGCGGCCACCGGGAAGTTCATCATCTGCACCGCGAAGAGGAACGCGGAGGTCAGTCCCGCGAGCGCCACCTCCTTCTCGGCCATCTGCTCGCGGGTGCGGCGGATGGCCACGGCCACACCGCCGACGGCGACCGCCCCCGCCGCGACGGAGGTCGGGGCGTCGAAGAACCCGTCGGGGATGTGCACCGCCCCGTCCTACCGCAGACCTCCTGCTGTTGCAAGCAGTTCGCAGTAGGGGGTTCGGGGAGCGGGTCAGCCGGCCCGGCAGGCCTCGCAGAGTCCGGCGAGCACGAGGTGATCGGACAGGGCGAAACCGGTCGCGCGGTCGACCGCCGCCGCCAAGGGATCCACGTGCTCGGTAGCCAGCTCCTCGACGCGGCCGCACGACGAGCAGCGCAGGTGATGGTGGGCGCCGGCCACCAGGTGCCACGACGCCGCTTCGCGCCCGGTCTCGGCCCGGTCGGCGGCCCCCACCGCTTCGAGCGCTTCGAGCACCCGGTAGACCGTGGACTGGTTGATCTCGGGGGCGGCGTCCTGCACCCGGACGGTCAGCTCGTCGGCCGTGAGGGCACTGCCGGCGGCGACGAAGGCGGCGACGATGGTCCGCCGCGCCGGCGTGCGCCGTCCACCGTCCGCAGCCAACAGCGCGAGCAGGCGGTCCACCTCGGGTTCGTGCGCCGCCCCCTCACAGGCCATCGCCCGATCATCGCATGCTGGCTAGCGTCGGCGCCGTGGACCAGCTGTTCGACACCGAGGCGCTCAGCACGCTGACGGTCAGCGAGCTGAGCCAGCGCATCGCCGCCGTGCTGCGCAAGGGTTTCACCGCGCCCGTGTGGGTGGAGGGTGAGATCCACAGCCTGAGCCGGCCGGCCAGCGGGCACGTCTACTTCGACCTGGTCGAACCCTCGGCCACAGGCCGGCGCCAGGCGGCGTCCATCCCCGTCGTGCTCTGGGAGTCGGACAAGCACGGCGTGAACCAGACGCTCAAGGAGTCCGGCGCGGGCCTGCGCATGACCGACGGCCTGGCCGTGCGCATCCGGGGCACGGTCAGCTTCTACAACGCCCAGAGCCGGGTGCAGCTCCAGATGTCGGCCATCGACCCGGCCTACACGCTCGGGCGGATGGCCGCCGAGCGCGACCGACTGCTCCAGGCGCTGGCCGCCGAAGGCCTGCTCGACGCCAACGGGCGCCGTGCCCTCCCCGCGGTCCCGCTCCGGGTGGCCCTGGTCACCAGCGACGGCAGCGCCGCCTGCCACGACTTCCTCCACGAGCTGGAGTCCAGCGGCCTCGGCTGGCAGGTGACCGTCGTGCACGCCCGGGTGCAGGGCCACCTCGCCGGTGCCACGGTCGCCCACGCCCTGCGCGCCGCCGCCGGCCTCGACGTGGACGTCGTCGCCCTCGTGCGGGGCGGCGGCGCCCGGTCCGACCTGGCCGCCTTCGACAGCGAGTTCATCGCCCGCGCCATCGCCCTGCTGCCCGTCCCCGTCCTCACCGGCATCGGCCACGAGACCGACGACAGCGTCGCCGACGCCGTGGCCCACACCCGCTACAAGACGCCGACGGCGTGCGCCGCCGGCCTGGTCGACCGCGTGCTGCGCTGGTGCGCCCGACGCGACGAGGTGTGGGGCCGCGTGGTGCAGCGCAGCGAGGCGCAGCTCGACCAGCACCAGCGCACCCTCGACGGCGCCGCCGGCGCCGTGGTGCACGCCAGCCGCACCGGCCTGCGTGGTGCCGAGGCCACCCTCGACCGTGCCGGCCACCGGCTCGCGACGGACCCGCCCCGGACGGTGCGCCAGGCGGCGCGCCACCTCGACGCGCTCGAAGCGCGGGTCCTGGCCCTCGATCCCGCCCGCACCCTGGCCCGCGGCTGGTCGCTCACCCGTACCGCCGACGGCCGCCTCGTGCGGTCCCCCGACGACGTCACCCCCGGCGACCACCTGCACACGCGGGTGGGCGGCGGCGAGATCCGGAGCACCGTGGATGCCTGACCCCGACGATTCCGACCCAGCCATCGACGTCGCCGACGTCGCCGAGCTGGGCTATGGCGAGGCCCTCGCCGAGCTCGAGACCATCCTCGCCGAGCTCGAGGACGACACCCTCGACGTCGACCTGCTGGCCGAGCGGGTGGCGCGGGCGGCGGCGCTCATCGCCCACTGCCGGGGCCGCATCGACGGCGCCCGCATGGAGGTCGAGCGCATCGTGGCCGGCTTCGACGACCCCGACCCGACCTGAGGCACGGGTGGCCGAGGGACGGGCGACGGCACTGATCTGACTATCTGACGAATACGTCATATGATCAAACCATGGAGAACCGTCCACTGGCCGAGGTGAAGGCCGACCTGTTCAAGGCCCTCGGCCACCCGGCACGCGTGCGCATCCTCGAGGTCCTCGTGGAGGGCGAGCGCACGGTCGGCGACCTCCAGCCCCTGGTGGGGATCGAGTCCTCCCACCTCAGCCAGCAGCTCGGCGTCCTGCGCCGCGCCGGCCTCGTGACCTCCCGCCGGGAGGGGTCGTCCGTGCACTACGCGCTGCGGGACCCGCTCGTGGCCGACCTGCTCGCCGTGGCGAAGCAGCTGCTCCTCAACAACCTCACCGAGACCCGGGACCTGATCGCCGACCTCGCCGCCGAGGTGCCCGGATGAACGCACCCGCCCGCGTCACCGCGCTGCTCCCCCGACGATCCGACTACGACGGCCTGCGCCGGCGCTGGCGCAACGACCTGGTGGCCGGTCTCACCGTCGCCGTCGTGGCCCTCCCCCTCGCCCTCGCCTTCGGCATCACCACGGGTCTCGGCGCCGCCGCCGGTCTGACCACCGCCATCGTGGCCGGCGTCGTCGCCGCGGTGTTCGGGGGCTCGAACCTCCAGGTGTCCGGCCCGACCGGCGCGATGACCGTGGTGCTGGTGCCCCTCGTGGCCCGCCACGGCGCCGACGGCGTGATCATCGCCGGCGTCCTCGCCGGGCTCCTGGTCATCGCCGGCGCGCTGCTGCGGCTCGGGCGCTACCTCGCCTACATCCCCTGGCCGGTGGTCGAGGGCTTCACCCTCGGCATCGCGGTCATCATCGCCCTCCAGCAGGTGCCCAACGCCCTGGGTGTCCCCAAGCCCGAGGGGGAGAACACAGCGGTCGTGGCCGGGCGCGCCGTCGCCGACGCGATCGGCGACGTCAACCTCGCCGCAGTCGGCCTGGTCGCGCTGGTGGCCGTGATCATGGTGGTGGCGCCGCGCCTCCACCGGTCCCTGCCGGCGTCGCTCCTCGCGGTCCTCGCCGCCACGGTCGTCGCGGCGGTCGCCGACCTCGACGTCACCACCATCGGCACCCTGCCCCAGGCCCTGCCCACCCTCCACCTGCCCCACGTCGCCGTGGGTGACCTCGACCGCTACCTCAGCGCGGCATTCGCCATCGCCGCCCTGGCCGCGATCGAGAGCCTCCTGTCGGCCAAGGTCGCCGACGGCATGGCCGACGGCCCCCGCCACGACCCCGACCGCGAGCTGTTCGGCCAAGGGCTGGCCAACGTGGTCAGCCCGCTCCTCGGGGGCATGCCCGCCACCGGCGCCATCGCCCGCACCGCGGTGAACGTCCGGGCGGGTGCCCGCACCCGGGTGGCGGCGCTCGTGCACTCGGTCACCCTCGTCGCCGTCGTCCTCTTCGCCGCCTCGCTCGTGGCCCGCATCCCGCTCGCCGCACTGGCCGGTGTGCTCATCGTCACCGCGGTGCGGATGGTCGACGTGCACAACATCCGCGCCGTCCTGCGCTCGACTCGCTCCGACGCCATCGTGCTCGTGCTCACGGCCGTGGCGACCGTGGTGTTCGACCTCATCGTCGCGGTCGAGATCGGGGTCGCCGCCGCCGCCGTCCTCGCCCTGCGCCACGTCGCCCGCACCGCCGAGGCCGTGCCGGTCACCGTCGACCCCGAGGTCGATCCGGACGCCGAGCGCGACCTCCTCGCCGAGCACATCGTCGCCTACCGCCTCGACGGGGCCCTCTTCTTCGGCGCCGCCCAGCGCTTCCTCACCGAACTGGCCGCCGTCGCCGACGTCGAGGTGGTCATCCTGCGGCTCCCCGGCCTCCAGGTGCTCGACGCGACCGGGGCCCAGGCCCTCGGCGAGATCGTCGACGAGCTCGAGCACCGTGGCATCACCGTGCTGCTGAAAGGGCCGCGCCCGGAGCACCTGAAGGTGCTCGAGGCCGTCGGCGCGCTGGACCGGCTCGCCCACGAACGTCACCTGTTCGACGACCTCGATGCCGCCGTGGCCCACGCCCGTCTGCACGTGGGTCGGAGGTCAACCGACCTCGGCGACCTCGAAGTGCTCGAGGCGGACGTCGAGGGTGTCGACGATGTTCACCACGTGTAGGAGGCCCGACGGCCGGACGGTGGCGTCGATCCCCTCCCCCTCGCCCTCGTCGGCCACGTCGCTCATCGCCCCGATGGGCGCCACGGTGCCGGTGTCGAGGTCGACCCGGTAGAGCGCCCGCTCGGCGTCGTCGGTGGCGAGCCAAAGCGCTCCGTCGGCGACGTCCGCTCCCTGCACGCGGTCGACCCGAGCGCTCATCTGGAGGGGTTCGAGCGGCTCGAAGGTGCAGCTCTCGCCCACCCGGTAGATCAGGATCTGATCGCCGCTGAACCCTTTCATCGAATAGGCGAGCTCGCCCTCCACGGCGATGAAGGAGTTGTGACGCTGCGCCACGGTCTGGGAGTCCACGTAGGTCAAGGTCTCCGGGTCGAAGCACGCCATGACCTGCTCGTCGCGTTGGTACTCGGGCTGCTCGAGAGGCACGTAGAGCACCCCGTCGGCGACGTCGACGTCGCCCACGTGGTTGTAGCCGTCAGGGAGGAACTGGTCGGGCACCGCGGTGGTGTCGGCCACCTGCTGCTCGAGGGCCTCGTCGGTGCGGGCGAGCACGGTGGTCCCCGAGAAGATCCAGCCGCCGTCGGGCAGGCTGGCCAGCCCCTGGCGGTAGCCCGGGTTGATGGTCTGCTCCCCGGTGCTCGTGGCCTCGACCTGCGGCGCGGCCGTCGTGGTGGTGGTCTCGTCCGGCGGCCCGCCGCTGCCACCGCCGTCGCCCCCATCCCCGTCGCTGCTGCAGGCGGTCAGGCCCAGCACCAGCACGACGGCGGCCGCAATCGCCGCCGACGCACGCGCACCCCTCCTCGCGAACCCCCCGGTCACGGGCCCGACGCTACTCAGCGCCAGCCGTCGACGAGGGGAACGAGCTCGGTGAGGGAGGTGATCTCCGCGTCGGGCACCACGTCGTAGGAGGGGACGTCGGGGTTCGGGCGCAGCACGGCGCGCATGCCGACCTGCTGGGCCCCGTGGATGTCGTCGAGTGGGCGGTCGCCCACGAACACCGCCCGCGCCGGGTCGTCGACGCCGACCGCGTCGAGCGCCGCCCGGAACACCGACGGATGGGGCTTCAGGTGACTCAGCTCGCTGGAGTACAGGCGGGCGTCGATGAGGCCGTCGAGGCCGTCCCGCGCCAGGAACTCCTCGTGGAACGCCCGCGGCCAGTGCGTGTTGGAGAGCAGCCCGATGGCCAGCCCCCGTTCGCGGAGGGCGGTCAGGACCGGGACGGCGTCGGGGTCGTGGGCGATGTGGGGCGTCCAGGAATCGAGGTGGTGCACCGCGGCCTCCTCCAGGACCGCCTCGGCCACGTCGAGGCCGAGGTCGCGGGACGCCTCGCCCAAGAGGTCGGCGAGGGTCGCGCTCTCCTGGGTCGTGGTGGTGCGGGCCCAGAAGCGCTCCTCCACCGCCAGCAGGGCGGCGGTGAGCTCGTCCTCGCGTGCGGGGTCCAGGTGGTGGGCCGCCGTGCGCCAGACGTCGAGCAGCTCGAGGGCCACGAAGTCCGAGAGGGTGCCGCCCCAGTCGAAGATGACGGCGTCGATCCCGGCAGCGGCCATGGCCGCGACCGTAGGCGACGCGCCCGCCGGGTGAGCCGGCACGGTGCGGGGTGCGGCGGGTCCGGCCCGTAGGCTGCACCCGTGGCGTCCGCACCGGCGAGCGTGAAGGCGGTGGCGGATGCCGTCGAGGACCGGCTCGCCGCGCTGCTCGACGCCGAGACCGCCCGGTGGGCCGCCCTGACGCCGGATCTGGCCTGGCCCCTCGATGCCCTGCGCCGCCTCGTGCTCGCGGGGGGAAAGCGGCTGCGGCCCTCGTTCTGCTACTGGGCCTTCGTCGGCGCCGGGGGCGACCCCGACGACCACCGCGTGGTCGACGCCGGCGCGGCCTTCGAGCTGCTGCACGCCTTCGCCCTCATGCACGACGACGTGATGGACGACTCGGACACCCGACGCGGGCTCGAGACCATCCACGCCGAGTTCGCCGCGCACCACGCCGACGCCGGCTGGGGCGGCGAGAGCCGACGCTTCGGCGAGGGCGTGGCCATCCTCGTCGGCGACCTCGCCCACGTGTTCGCCGACCGGGTGCTGCCGACCGACGCCCCCGAGCTGGCCGCCGTGTGGGACGAGCTGCGCATCGAGCTCAACATCGGTCAGTACCTCGACGTCCTCGGCACCGCCCGAGCCGACCGCGACGAGGCCGGCGCCCGCCGCATCGCCCGGTACAAGTCGGGCAAGTACACCATCGAGCGCCCCCTGCACGTGGGGGCCGCCCTGGCCGGCCGCCACGCCGACCTGGCCGCGCCCCTCTCGGCCTACGGGGACCCCCTCGGCGAAGCCTTCCAGCTGCGGGACGACGTGCTCGGGGTGTTCGGCGACACCAGCCTCACCGGCAAGCCCGTCGGCGGGGACCTCCTCGAGGGAAAGCCCACGCCGATGCTGGCGGTCGCGGTCGAGCGGGCCGACGCCTCCCAGCGCGCCGCCCTCGACCAGGTGGGCCGGGCCGAGCTGAGCGAACGGGACGTGGCGACCCTCCAGGCGGTGCTCGTGGACACCGGCGCCCGGGAGGAGATCGAAGCCAGCATCGAGCGCCTGACCGCCACCGCGATCGCCGCGGTCGAACAGGCCCCCCTCACCCACGAGGCTCGACGGGCGTTGGTCGACCTCGCCCATTACGTGGCCGAGCGCGAGCGCTGAGTCCGTCGCACCTGCACACCACCCCCCAGGTGAACGCCGATTACCCTGACTTCCGGGTCAGAGTCGGAGGTCGACGCGGTGGCCGCTGAATCCGAGGGAGATGACACCGCCGGCGCCGACGTGCGCTTCGAGACCCTCGTCGCCCACAGCCCCGTCGCCATCGTCCTCACCGACCGCGACCTCGCCATCCGGTGGGTCAGCCCCGCGGTCACCCCCCTCTTGGGGTGGCTGCCCGACGACGTGCTCGACACCGACGCGTCCGAGCTCATCCACCCCGACGATCTCGGCCGGGTGGCGCACAACCTCGGCCAGGTCCTCGACTTCACGGACCCCGAGGAGATCGACACCCTCATCGTGCGCATCCGCCACAAGGACGGCGGCTGGCGCGACATCGACATCACCGGCGTGAACCTGCTGCACGACCCGCAGGTGCGCGCCTTGCTCGTGAACCTGCGCGACGTCACCCTGCAGATCGAGGCCCAGGAGGCACTCGCCCTCAGCGAGGAACGCTTCCGGGCGCTCGCCCAGCACAGCTCGGACTCCGTGTTCCTCACCACCGCCGACGGTCTGATCACCTACGCCAGCCCCGCGGTCGAGCACGTGTTCGGGTACGCCGCCGACGAGCTCCTGGGTCGTCGGCCCCACGAGTACGCCGACGATCGCACGGTCGCGGCCACCGCGCGGGTGTGGCGCCGCCTGCTCCGCGACGACCGGTCGAGCGTCGACGTCCTCGGCCGCATCCGCCACCAGGACGGCACCTGGCGCTGGGTCGAGATCATGCTCACCAACCTGCTCGCCGACGCCGCGGTGGGCGGGATCGTGGTCAACCTCTGGGACGTCACCCCCCGCATCGAAGAGGAGCAGCGCAACGGCCGGCTGCTCGACATCATCTCGGCCACCACCGACCTCGTCGCCATCACCGACCGGTCGGGTGCACTCGTGTACGCCAACGAGGCCTGCCGCCGGTTCTTCGGCATCGACGAGCACCCCGATGCCTTCCAGTTCGCCCCGTTCGTGCCGCCGTGGGCCCGGCAGCGGTACCTCCAGGAGGTCGTCCCGTCGCTCAAAGAGAAGGGCATCTGGAACGGCGAAGCCGCCTTCCTGCGCGACGGCGAAGAGGTCCCCGTCTCCCTCGTGTTCCTGGCCCACCGCGACGACCAGGGCCACCTGGAGTACATCTCCAGCGTCGGTCGCGACATCAGCGAGCGCAAGGAGTTCGAGGCCACCCTCGAGCACCAGGCCACCCACGACCCTCTCACCGGCCTTCCCAACCGGGCGCTGCTGCTCGATCGCCTCGAGGTGTCACTCGCCCGTGCGCAGCGCTTCGGCACGGGCGTCGCCGTGCTCTTCCTCGACCTCGACCACTTCAAGGTGGTGAACGACAGCCTCGGCCACACCCGTGGTGACGAGCTCCTGATCGCCGCCGCCGATCGCCTCAAGGACGCGCTCCGCCAAGGTGGCGACACCGTGGCGCGCTTCGGGGGCGACGAGTTCGTCATCCTCTCCGAGGACCTCACCGCGGTCACCGACGCCGAGCGCATCGCCCAGCGGGTGGGCCAGTTGCTGTCCGAGCCCTTCCACCTCGGTGACGACGAGGTGTTCGTCACGGCCAGCACCGGCATCGCCTTCACGGTCGCGCCGGCCGACGCCGGCGACCTCCTCCGCGACGCGGACGCGGCGATGTACCAGGCCAAGGAGCACGGTCGTGACCGCTACGAGGTGTTCGACCGCAAGATGCGCGCCGAGGCCGTCGACCGCCTGAGCATCGAGAATTCGCTGCGGAAGGCCATCGAGCGCCGTGAGCTGCGCATCCACTACCAGCCGAAGATCGACCTCCGCACCGGCGCCATCATCGGCGCCGAGGCCCTCCTGCGGTGGGAGCACCCCGATCGAGGCCTGCTCCTGCCCGGCGAGTTCATCCGGGTGGCCGAGGAGTCGGGGCTCATCGTCCCGATCGGCCGGTGGGTGCTCGACCAGGCCGTCCGCCAGGCCCAGCGGTGGCAGGCCGAGGTGCCCGGTCTCGGGCCCCTGTACATCTGCGTCAACCTCTCCCGCCGACAGCTCGGCGACCCCCACCTGGTGGACGACGTCGCCGCGGTGCTGGCCGACACCGGCATCGATCCCGGCCTCGTGGACCTCGAGATCACCGAGAGCGTCCTGATGGACGACGTCGAGCTCGCCCACCGCGCGCTGACCAGCCTCCACGAACTGGGGGTGAAGCTCGTGGTCGACGACTTCGGGACGGGCTACTCGTCGCTCAGCTACCTCCAGCGCTTCCCGGTCGACCTGTTGAAGATCGATCGCTCCTTCGTGGCCGGCCTCGGGGTCAACAAGGGCGACACCGCGATCGTCACCGCGGTCCTGAGCCTCGCCCACGCCCTCGGCATGGCCGCGATCGCCGAGGGGGTCGAGACCGCCGAGCAGCTCGCCGAGCTGCGCCGCCTCGGCTGCGACATGGCCCAGGGCTTCTACCTGGCCCGCCCCCAACCGGCGCAAGCCGTGGCCGACCTCCTCACCCAGGACCGGCGGTTCTGACGGGTCCTAGGACCAAGGTCCGATGGTGACGCGGACCGAGGTGGCCCGATAGTCAGGGCATGAACAAGCGCAACCTCCTCGCCCTCATCCTCGCCGCCGGCCTCCTGTTCGGCCTCGCCGCTCCCGTCTCGGCTTCCGGCGGCGGCGCCACCCGGGTCAACGGCACCTGCTCGGGCCGTACCGTCTGGAAGCTCAAGGCCAAGGCCCGCGACGGCAACCTCGAGACTGAGTTCGAGGTGGACTCGAACAAGAACGGCCAGGTCTGGAACGTCCGCATCGACCAGAACGGCGCCACGGTCTTCAGCGGGGCCCGCACCACCGTCGCCCCCAGCGGCTCGTTCGGCGTCGAGCGGGTGTTCGCCGACAACGCCGGCACCGACACCTTCGTGGCCGTCGCGGTCAACCCCCGCTCGGGAGAGCGCTGCCGGGGCACGCTCAGCGTCTGATCACCTGCGCACCGACGACCTCCTCGTGGACCCCGCCCACCCGCCGGGCGGGGTCCACGCGCGCACAATGTCCCGTGTGACCGGACGCCCGACCTCCGTGCGGCGGGAGGTGCTCCGCTTCGCCATCCCGGGCGTGGTCGCTCTCGTCGTGGTGGTGGCCGCCAGCCTCTGGCTCGCCCGCAGCATCGCCACCGAGGAGGCCCGGCGCGACGCCGAGGCCACCGCCGAGCTGGTGGCCCGCACCGTCATCGAACCGAACCTCAACGAGGACGTCGTCGCCGGCGACCCCGAAGCACTCGCCCGCTTCGACCAGCTGGTCCGCGCGGGGGTGCTGGTCGACCCCACCGTCACGGCCCGGGTTTGGGCCGCCGACGGCCGCATCGTCTACTCCGACAAGCCCGAGCTGATCGGCGACCGCTACGAGCTCGACGAGGACGACCTCGCCGACCTGCGCTCGGGAGAGACCGACGCCGGCGTGAGCGACCTGTCCAAGCCCGAGAACCGCTACGAGCGGGGGTACGGCGAGCTGCTCGAGGTGTACACGGGCGTGCAGGCCGACGACGGCGAGCCCTACCTGTTCGAGATCTACCAGCGCCAGGCGTCGATCGACTCCGACGCCACCCGGATCTTCCGGTCGATGATCCCGGTGATGGTGGGTTCCCTGGTGGTGCTCATGGCCATCCAGCTGACCTTGGCGTGGCGTATGGCCCGACGACTCGAGCAGGGCCAGAAGGAGCGTGAGCGCCTCTACCAGCAGGCGCTCGACGCCTCCGACGTCGAGCGCCGCCGCATCGCCGCCGACCTGCACGACGGGGTCGTCCAGGACCTCGCCGGCGTCGGCTTCACCCTGGCCGCCCTGGCCGACCGAGCCGAGAACGAGGATCACGACGAGACGCAGGCGCGTCGCCTCACCGCCAGCGCCGGGACCGTCCGGCGCAGCGTCCGCGCCCTGCGCTCGCTGCTCGTCGAGATCTACCCGCCCAACCTGGCCGATGCCGGCCTCGAGCGCGCCCTCGGCGACCTCGTCGCGTCCAGCAACGGCTGGACGGAGGTGTCCGTCGAGGTCGCTCCCGACCTCGACCTCTCCGACGAGCAGACGACGGTCGTGTACCGGGTGGCCCGCGAGGCGCTCCAGAACGTGCGCAAGCACGCTCGGGCCTCGAGCGTGGGCATCGAGCTCGAGGGGGATGGCCGGACCGCCGTGCTGACCGTGACCGACGATGGCGCCGGGTTCGCGCCGACGCTCGGCCCCGACGGGACCCCCGCCTCCCCCGACGGCCACGTGGGGCTGCGGCTGATGACCGACGCCGCACGGCAGGCCGGCGGGGACCTCACCGTGACGTCGGCCCCTGGCGAGGGGACCACCGTGCGCCTCGAGGTTCCCCGCTCGTGATCCGCGTCCTGGTGGTCGACGACCACGCCGTCGTGCGGGACGGCCTCGAGCTCCTCCTCGAGCGCTTCGAGCCGGTCACCTGCGTCGGCACCGCCGCCGATGGCGCCGAGGCCGTGGCCAAGGCCGCCGAGCTCACGCCTGACGTGGTCCTGATGGACCTCTCCATGCCGGTCATGGACGGGGTCGAGGCCACCCGGCGCATCACCGAGACCCGGCCCGACACCGCGGTGCTCGTGCTCACCACGTTCGCCGACGACCGCCACGTGATGGCGGCCATCGACGCGGGCGCCGTGGGCTACCTCCTCAAGGACAGCGGCCCCGACCAGCTCCTCGCCGGCGTCGAGGCCGCAGCGCGCGGCGAGTCCCCGTTGGACCCCAAGGTGGCGGGGGCGCTGATGGCGTCGCGCCGACGCGCGCCCGAGCCCGACGTGTCGCTGACCGCCCGTGAGCGCGAGGTGCTGGCGCTCGTGGTCGAGGGCCTGGCCAACAAGAACATCGCCCGTCGCCTCGGCATCAGCGAGAAGACGGTCAAGGCCCACCTGACGAGTGTCTTTTCGGCCCTCGGGGTGACCGACCGCACCCAGGCCGCGCTGTGGGCCGAGCGTCACCCCGACCTGCTCGCCTGAGCCTCCAGCGATCGGACCCGGGCGTCCTTGGTCTCGACGAGGTGCTCGAGCTCGGCCGCGTGCGCCTCCAGCCGCTCGGTGAGCGTGGGGTCCGCGAGCGCCAGCAGACGGACGGCGAGGAGCCCGGCGTTCGCGGCGTTGTCGACCCCGACGGTGGCGACGGGCACCCCGGAGGGCATCGACACGATCGACAGGAGCGAGTCGAGCCCGTCGAGGTGCGCGAGGCCGACGGGGACGCCGATCACCGGCAGGACCGTCGCCGACGCCACCATCCCCGGTAGGTGGGCCGCGCCGCCTGCACCCGCGATGAGGACCCGTAGCCCCCGCTCCCTGGCGGTGGAGGCGTACTGGAGCATCGCGTGGGGGGCGCGGTGGGCGGAGACCACCCGCACCTCGTGCGGGACCCCGAAGCGGTCGAGGACGTCGGCGGCACCGCTGAGCACCCGCAGGTCCGAGTCGCTGCCCATGATCACACCCACGACCGGGGCGGTCCGGTCCCAGGAGGCGGTGCCGCTCACGACGCCACCGGCAGGCGGTCGGGCGCCGCGCCCCCGCTGCGCGACGAAAGGTGGCGAGCCGCCTCCAGGGCTCGCGCCCGGGCGGTGGCGAGGTCGTCCGCAAGGGCCGTGACGTGACCGACCTTCCGACCCGGGCGGGAGCGTTTGCCGTAGAGGTGGACGGCGACCCGGCCCGCGACGAGATCGCTCACCTCCCGCACGTCCTGAGCGCCGAGGTCGATGGTCCCCTCCGCGATGACATTGGCCATCGCCGAGGCCGGCGCCAGGAGCGACGTCGCTCCCAGAGGCAGGTCCAGTACCGCGCGGAGGTGGTTGGTGAACTGGGAGGTGACCGCGGCGTCGATGGTCAGGTGGCCCGTGTTATGCGGCCGGGCGGCCAGCTCGTTGACGATCAGCTCACCGCCGACGACGAAGAGCTCGACGGCGAGGATGCCCACGGCGCCGATGGCGTCGGCGATGCCGACCGCTAGCTCCGTCGCGTCCCGTGCCACGCGCGGGTCGATCGGCGCCGGCGCCCACACCTCCCGACAGATGGCCGAAGCGTCCTGGTGGGTCTCGACCACCGGGTAGACCACGTGGGATCCGTCGGACCGGCGGGCCACGAGGACCGCGAGCTCGCGCTCGATGGCGAGGTGGGGCTCGACCACCACCCGGTCGCCGGGGCGCCCGAGGAAGGGCAAGGTGCGAGCCTCCAGGTCGCCGGGCCCCTCCACGCGGGCGACGCCCCGTCCGTCGTAGCCGCCGCGGGCGGCCTTGACGACGACCGGCCAGCCGTGGCGCAGGGCGAAGCGTCGGACCGTGGCGATGTCGTCGGCGATGGCGAAGGGTGGAACCGGGAACCCCAGCGCGAGGAGGTCGCGACGCTGGGCCGCCTTGTCCACGGCCAGGGTGAGGGCGCCCGCACCGGGTCGCACGACGTGCCCTTCCGCCTCGAGCGCCGAAAGGTGCCGAGGTGCGACCTTCTCGTGGTCGAAGGTGAGCACGTCGCACCGGGCGGACAGCCGGCGGAGCACCTCGAGGTGGAGGTCGTCGACGACGGTGACGTCGGGGACGTGGCCGCGGACGGCCTCGTCACCGGGCTGGGCGAGGACGGCCACGTCGAGGCCGAGGTCCACCGCCGCGTCGTAGGTCATGCGAGCCAGTTGGCCGCCACCCACGATGCCGACCCGGAGTCGGCCCGGAGCGGGGGAGGGTGGGGCGACGGCGCTCACCGCACCCCGATCACGGTGTCCTCGGCGAACAGTGCCGGCAGCACGGCACCGTCGGACAGACGGCGCAGACGGCGCAGACGGCGCAGACGGAACCGGTAACCGTCGTCGTCGGCGATGACCGCGTCGACCCGGAAGCCGGTCGACCAGCGGCCGTCGAAGCGGTTGCGCACGTCGACCGGGTCACCGGGCCGGAGCACGGTCTCGGGGCCGTCGTGCATCGGGCCGAGGTGGGGAGCACGAGCGAGCGTGGCCGTGGCGGGGGTCATGGTGCCTCCTTCTGCATTCTAGCGAAGTATGTTTCGTGAGTCGTTGTACGCTGGTTGTGACCCCCGTGTCAACGAACTAATCTGAATTCGTACATAGCGAAGGGGAGTACCCCGCAACGACGAGCGTCGTCATCACGGTGCGTGCCTGAAGGCCCGCACCCGGCCTCGGCACCTGGAAGCTCAGGTGGGGAAGACCTTCGGCCCGACCACCGAGCCGAGGAGCCCCCGTGCCCGCCCCCGTTGCGCCTTCCGTCGACACCGTCGACGAGACTTCCCTCATGCCGCGCACTCCGTCCGCCCCTTGGGCGGTCCCCACCGACGAGCTCGTCGGCACCCTCGAGGTCTCGCCGACCGCCGGACTGAGCGCAGAGGCAGCGGCCGACCGCCTCACGGCCCACGGCCGCAACGAGTTGGCCGAAGCGCCACCACCCCGACCGATCGTCCTGTTCATCGACCAATTCCGCAACCCGCTCGTGCTCATCCTTGCCGGCGCCGCCGTGCTCGCCGGGCTCGTGGGCGACGTGAAGGACCTCATCGTCATCGCCGTGGTCCTGCTGCTCAACGCCCTCCTCGGCTTCGCCCAGGAAATGAAGGCGCAGCGCAGCCTCACCGCGCTGAAGTCGATGCTCGTGGCCACGGCCCGCGCCCGGCGCGACGGCGCCGTGGTCGAGCTGCCGGCCGCCGAGCTCGTGCCGGGCGACGTCGTGCTCGTCGAGGCGGGCGACCGGGCCCCCGCCGATGCGATCCTGCTCGAGGCCGTCGGCGTCGAGGTGGACGAGTCCACCCTGACCGGCGAGTCCACCCCCGTGTCGAAGAATGCCGACCCGGTCGACGCCGAGAGCCCACTGGCCGACCGCACCAACGCCCTCTACATGAACACGGTCGTGACCCGAGGGCGGGCGGAGGCGATCGTGGTCGCCACCGGCATGGACACCGAGCTCGGGCGGGTGTCCGACATGCTCGACGCCGCCGAGGTCGGGCCGACGCCGCTCCAGCGCCAGCTCCACACCCTCGGCCAGCGGCTGGGCCTCGTCGCCCTCGCGGCGGTGGCCATCTACGCCACCCTCAGCCTCCTGCGCGGCGAGACCGTGACCGACACCCTTTTGTCGTCGGTGGCGCTGGCCGTCGCCGCCATCCCCGAAGGCCTGCCCGCGGTCGTCACGGTCACCCTGGCGGTCGGCACCTCCCAGATGGCCAAGCGCGGGGCCATCGTCAAACGCCTCGCCTCGGTCGAGACCCTGGGCGCCACCTCGGTCATCTGCTCGGACAAGACCGGCACGCTGACCATGAACGAGATGACCGTCCGCGAGCTGTGGGTGGGCGGCCGCACCTATGCCGTCAGCGGCGAGGGCTACTCGACGGAGGGCACCATCTCCCGGCCGGGCGCGTCGGACGCCGAGGCCACGGCCGAGGTGCAGGACGAGCTGGTCGCCATCGCCCGCTGCAACGACAGCCACCTCGACGCCGAGGGCCGGGTGCTCGGTGACCCCATGGAGGGCGCGCTGCTGGTCCTGGCCGCGAAGGGCGGGGTCGACCCCGAGCCCACCCGCGAGGCCGCGCCCCGCGTGGCCGAGGTGCCCTTCGACTCGAGCCTGAAGCTCATGGCGACCTTCCACGCCGCCGATCCCGACCAATGGGGCGACCTCGTCCGCGTCCACGTGAAGGGCGCCGCCGACGTGTTGCTCGACCGGTCGATGATCGACGCCGACACGCGTACGCAGGTCGAGGCCGCCATGGTCGAGATGGCCGGGCGCGGCCTCCGCGTCCTCATGGTCGCCGAGCGCACGATCCCCGCCTCGGCCCTCGAGGTGAGCGAACCCGTCGACCTGCTCACCGACCTCGATGTCGTCGGCCTCGTCGGCCTGCTCGACCCGCCGCGGCCCGAGGCCCGCGACGCCATCGCCCTCTGCCGCAAGGCCGGCGTCACCGTGAAGATGATCACCGGCGACCACGTCGTCACCGCAGGGGCCATCGCCGCCGATCTCGGCATCCGGGGCGAGGCCGTCACCGGCGCCGACCTCGACCGGATGGACGACGAGGAGCTGCGCCGCCGCCTCGATGGCATCGGGGTCGTGGCCCGCGTGTCGCCCGAGCACAAGGTGCGCATCGTGCGGGCCCTGCGCGACGACGGTCACGTGGTCGCCATGACGGGCGACGGCGTGAACGACGCCCCGGCCCTGCGCACGGCCGACATCGGCGTGGCCATGGGGATCACCGGCACCGAGGTGACCAAGGAAGCCGCCGACATGGTGCTCACCGACGACAACTTCGCCACGATCGTCAAGGCGGTCCGCGAGGGCCGGACGATCTACGACAACATCGTCAAGTTCGTGCGCTTCCAGCTCTCCACGAACCTCGGCGCCATCATGAGCCTGGTGGGCGCGCAGCTGGCGGGGCTGCCCACGCCCTTCACCGCCATCCAGGTGCTGTGGATCAACCTGATCATGGACGGTCCCCCGGCCATGGCCCTCGGCGTCGATCCGCCGGCGCACGACACGATGGAGCGCAAGCCCCGCAACCCCAAGGCCACCATCCTCAGCGGTCGCCGCCTGAGCGTGCTGATCGCCTACGGCGCGGTGATGGCCGCCGGAACGCTCGGCGTCCTGGCCTGGTCGAAGTCCAACAGCAGCGAGGAGCACGCCCTGGCCCTCGCGTTCACCACCTTCGTCCTGTTCCAGGTGTTCAACGTGTTCAACGCCCGGGTCGAGCGGTCCTCGGTGTTCCACCGGGAGACCTTCAGCAACAGCAAGCTCTGGCTGGCGGTCGGGGGCGTCGTCGCCCTCCAGATCGCGGCCGTGCACTTCGACCCGGTCCAGGACGTCTTCGGCACCGCCGACCTCGCCCTCGCCGACTGGGCCGTGGCCATCGGGGTGGCGTCGTCCATCCTCTGGTTCGACGAGCTCCGCAAACTGGTCGTGCGACGCCGCGCGGCCGCGGCCGCGACCGCGGCCTGATCGAAGCCCGCCGGGCACCACGGCCCGCGGCGAGTGGTTCCACCACCGGGTATGGCAGGGGCGAATCTCGTTTCGCCCCTGCCATTTCCCGAACGGTCCGTGGCTGTCCGTTACGCTTCCCGGCAATGGTCGACAGCTTCGAGCGCCCCCGGTGGACCTTTCTCACCAACCACGCCCACGTGCTGCTCTGCCTGGCCCGTGACCCCGAGCAGCGCCAGCGCGACCTGAGTGACCGGGTGGGGATCACCGAGCGCGCCACCCAGGTGATCCTCGGCGACCTCGAGCGGAGCGGCTACCTCCAGCGTGAGCGGGTCGGCCGGCGCAACCGCTACGTGCTCGACCTCGACCGTCCCCTGCGCCACCCCCTCGAATCCGCCCACACGGTCGGCGAGCTCATCGAGCTCCTGCGCCCCGAGGACTGAGGCCGCCGGGCCGCGGCGATCGACCCGGGTCGGACCTGTACGCCGCTGTATAGGACCGGCCGACGAGCGGGGTGCGAAGCTGGCGGCATGCGCCCCGCCCTCACCCGTGCGGCCATCGTGGAGGAGGCCCGGCGGTCGATCATCGCCGACGGGCTCGAGGCGCTCTCCCTGCGGCGCATCGCCTCGGCCCTCGACGTCACCGCCCCGGCGCTCTACGCATACGTCACCGACAAGGGCGACCTGCTCCGCGCCGTGGCCGAGGGTGAGCTGGCCGGCCTGATCGAGCGCTTCGAGCGGGTCGACGAGGGCGACCCGGTGGCCCGGGTGGAGGCCTACTGCCGGGCGTACATCGACCACGCCCGGGCCAACCCCGAGCTCTACCCGGTGATGTTCATCTTCCCGCCGGACTTCGCACCCGGCGCCCCGGAGGGGGCCGAGTTCCCGATGGCCAGCCAGGCCTTCGCCGTGTCCGCCGCGGCGGTGGCCGAGGCCATCGAGACCGGCGCCTTCCGCCCGCTCGACCCGCTCCAAGCCAGCCTCGTGCTCTTCACCGCGGCCCACGGCGCCGCCACGGTGCTGCTCATGCCCTTCGGCTTCGACCGCGCGACCGAGGACGCGCTCATCGACGCGACCGTCGAGACCGTCCTCTCGGGCCTCCAGCCCCGCTGACGGGACCGGGCGCGTGCCGCTCGTCGAGCTCTCTCCCGCGGTCCTCGTCCTGAGCGACGCCGTCGCCTGGTTCGCGGTCAGCCTCGTGGCGGGCTACGTCTGCCACCGACTGCCCGACACCCGCCTCGACCACGACACGGCGCTCACCCGCCTCCGCCCGTTCGAGCACGGAGGACGCGTCTACGAGCGGCGCCTCCGCATCGTCCGCTGGAAGGACCGCCTGCCCGAGGCCGGCGACCTCTTCGCCGACGGCTACGACAAGCGGGTCGTGACCCGGGCCGACCTGCCTCGTTACGTGATCGAGACCCGCCGGGCCGAGTACACCCACTGGGCGATCATGGCGGCGACGCCGGCGTTCCTCCTCTGGAACCCCTTCGTCGTGTGGTGGGCCATGGTGGCCTACGCGCTGATCGCCAACCTGCCCTGCCTGTTGATCCAGCGCTACAACCGGGCCCGCGTCCTGCGCATCCTCGGCCGGCGGCGCCACCGCCCGCACCCCGACCGCAAGGAGTAGCGGCGGCGGGGGTGCCTAGACGATGGACCAGCCTCCGTGCGCGCCGTCAGTCTTTAGACTCTTTCACTATTTTTCGTGCACTTTACGAGTATCGTGTCCCGGCGAGCACGCCGCCCCTTCCACCACAAGGGAAGACAAGGTACCCTGTCTTGGAGATCGCCGAGAGTGCCCGCAAACACGGGATCGCTGACGAGGACATCCGCCATGCAGTTCGAGTCGAGTTCCGTTGCGTCGCATCCGATGATCGCCTGCTCATCATCGGTGCCGATCGGGACGGCCGCCTCCTCGAGGTCGTCGTGCTCGACCCCGACGGCGACCCGGTGGCGATCCACGCGATGGAGCTGCGGCCGAAGCTCTACGTCTACCTGGAGTAGCAGCGATGCCACGAACACCTGAGCAGTTGGAACGTGCTGCGGCCGAGGTGGAAGCCTGGCTGGAGACACTCAACCCGGTCGATCACCCGGCAGAGGACACCACCGATCTGCGGGCGATCGCCGTGGCGGTCGGTGACATCGCCGATGGTGAGCGCCGCCTGCGCGAGGCCGTGGCAGAAGCGCGCTCCAACGGCCGGAGCTGGGGACGAATCTCGATGGCCCTGGGCGTCACCAAGCAGGCCGCCCGTGAGCGGTTCGGCGAGCGCACCGACGCCTGAGTCGCCTACGCCGCCGCCAGGACCTCGGCCTGCTCGAGGGCGAGCTCGATGGCTCGCTCTTCCTTGTCCGGCGGGTACTCGTACTTGGCGAGGCGGCGGACCTTGGCCCGCATCGCCGCCCGGACTGACTCCTTGAGGTTCCAGTCGATGGTGGCGGACTCCTTGATGGCCTTGACGAGATCGCGGGCGATGGCGGCAAGGACGTCGTTGCCCATCACCTCTATGGCCGAGTCGTTCTGGCAGTCCGCGTCGTAGAAGGCCAGTTCGGCGTCGTCGGGCGCTTACACCCGCCGCCTGCGTCGATCGCGCCAGGGATAGAGTCGCCTCCGACCCGGGCACCCGGCGCCCTGGCACGGCGACGGAGGGGCATGGCGATGGGAACCAGGACGCGTCTGGCGGCGGCAGCCTGCTTGCTCGCGACGGTGGCCGCGGGGCTGGTCTCGTGCAGCTCCGACGACCCCGACGAGGGCGGCGCCGCCGCGACCGGCGCACCTGGCGAGACGGCGACTCTCACCAGCGCCGGCACCCCGCCTCCGAACGTGCCACTGCTCGGGGTCGTCAACGGCAGCGGCGGCACGTTCGAGGACGACACCCTCACCCTGACCGGGGTGCAGCCCTCGGGCATCTGGTTCACCGACCGCCCCCACCGAGAGGCGGGCACCAGCGCCATGGAGGACTTCCTCCCCCTGTTCTTCGATCGGGACGACCCGCCCAACGCCGCCCTCGAGATCGCCGACGCCGACGAGGACGGCGACCTGGCCATCGTCGAGCTGACCGACCCGGTGTGGGACGACAGCACCGACGAGCTCACCTTCACCGCGACCGTCATCCCCGAGGTCGAGCCCGAGCGCCTCGCCGACCACGCCGGCCTCGGCACCTACCTGGCCCGCAACGACGGGGAGGTGCCGGCCACCTTCGATGCCGCCGCTCTCTTCATCGACTCGGGCAAGAGCCACCCGGTCACGCCCGTTGCGGTCCAGCCCACCGGTGCCGAGGTCGCCCAGCTCGAATCGAGCTACCAGTCGACCGTCACGGGCCTCGAGAACCTCATGGACCAGATCCGCTCCGCGTTCGACTCTGATCCCCAGGCGACGTGCCTCCAGGCGATGATGGGGGACGCTTCCCAGGCCTACCAGCAAGCGGTCACGGTCATGGCGCCCAAAGTGAGGGCGATGCAGGCCGACCTGGCTGCAGGGACGGACGACCCGACCGGCTACCAGGCCGCCCTCTCCCTCCAGCAGAACCTCGAGAGCGGGCGCGACGAGCTCGCCAGCGTCTTCGCCGACTACCAGCAGCGCGGCAGGTGCGCGACGACCTGACGCCACTGCGAGGAACGTGCCGGCGCCGAACGCCCTGACCGTCACGACCAGCAGACGACACGAACGACGAGGGGCCGCCCCGGAGGGCGGCCCCATCGTTCGTGCTCGTTGCCCGTGGCGGGCTTGGTGAAGCCGGTCGCTACTGGACGGTGGCGACCGCCGTGTAGCGGAGGGTGCCGGTGGTGCCCTGGCTGCCGTCGCTCACGTCGATGCGGAAGGCGCTGATGACCTCTTCGCCCGGGTCGATGACCACCGAGCCGGTCTGGGCGTTGACCACGTTGGCGTTGCCGTCGACGAAGATGGGCGAGCCGTCCCAGTTGGTCACCAGGTCGGTGCCGCCGTTGGCCGGGCCGCCGATGGTGACGGGCACGTCGCTCAGGTAGATGGCGGTGGCGAGGTCGCCGGCGCCCCAGTTCTCGACCCGCGGGTTGCCGGCGACGTCGTCTTCGAGGATGAGCTGCACCGACAGCGGGTTGTCGCAGTTGTTCTGGTAGCGGACGACGTCGGTGTAGATCGTGCGGTCACCGTCGTAGCCCTTCACCGTCACCTGCTCCTGCAGGAAGTCGATGCCGTTGGCCGAGACCGTACTGGTGGTGTCGACGTTGGCGTACGGGTCGGCGGCGGGGGCGGCGTAGGTCGTGGCGTCCGACCCCTCGACCTTGGTGAAGCAGGCCGCCACGGCCTCGATGTCGGCCGCCATGAAGTTCTGGATCAACACGGCGGCGAGGACCGGTGTGGCCACTGCGATCGCGAGGATCGCGGCCACGGCGCCTCGCAATGTCATCCGCCGCTTCTGGTCGCTGGTGCTCACGATGGTTCCTCCGAGATTGGGATCTGCCCTCAGTCCTTCGACGTGAGGGGAGAGCGGGTTGATAGGCCGTTTGACCCAGCGGTCTCGGGGTCGGCTGCCCGTTGCGCGGCCGGACGCGTGTCGACGATGGGCGCCGGTCCCACGTCGGCCGCGGGGCGGGGCTGCGGGTTCCGGATCGGGGGCAGGTCGGCGGGATCGAGTTCGGCGCCGGCGGCGGGGCGGCGGGTGTCGACCACCCGGTTGGGGACCGCCGCGGCGGCCAGGGCGGCGCTGACGCCGGCGCCGACCGGCACAGGAGCGGCGGGGGGAGGCATGGGAGGTGGCGTCCAGCCGGGGGCGGGAGCGGGGGCCACCGGCGCGGGGGGGACCTCGACCGCGGCGGCCGGGGCGCCCTGGAACGCCGCCGGTCGGGTGTCGACCGACCGCGCGCCGTCCGGACCATCGATCATCGTGGTCCGACGGGCGACGACGGACGCCGGTGCGGCGACCGGTTCGCGGCTGACCACGCTGTAGACCACCGCGATGGCTGCGCCTGCGGTCAGGGGGATGGCGGTGCGCCAAACCGTCGTCGGGTCGACCACCGGCGGCTCGAGGACGTGGCGCAGGAGCTCGAGACAGAGGGTCTCGAAGGTGACGAACACCCCCATGAACCAGCCCCAGACGACCATCTTGTCGGCGTTCGGGCGCAGCACCATCGCCGCGAAGACCACCGTGCTGACGACCGCCATCACCATGGTCGACGCCGTGACGATCTGGGCGAAGTCCGCCGGCGGGGTCTGCATGCTCAGGTGGGGGATGAAGCCCTTCCAGAACTGCACCTCGAGGCTGATGTCCCGCCGGTTGGCGAAGAACCCCAGCGACACCAGCTTCACCAGGAACGCCGTGAGGGCAGCGAGGAAGGCGGCCCGGACGAGGGGGAACCAGTTGATGTCCTCGGGCGCGGTCCGACCCGGGGGAGCCGACCGGGGACGGTCGTCGAGGTGCTCCATCGAGAACGACACTGCTCTCTCCATCGGTGCCTCGGACCGGCCCCCTGAGGTCGAGGGTCCAAATGCCTCAGCCGGAGAGCTCGAGGCGGAACCGGTGCTCGACCACCGGCGACGAGCCGCCCACGAGGGTCGACCACGTCAGGTCGAACGTCGACGGGGCACTGACGGTGCTGTCGACGACGATCGAGTGCGGTTCGTCGGCGGCGAACGCGATGGGCGGGCCGGTCGGCTGGATCACGGTCTCGGCGGCCACGATCACCTCGGTGGCGTCCGGACGGGCGAACGCGACGGTGGCGGCGTCGACCCCGGGGACCACCGGCGCGTTGGCACTGCGCAGGGTCGTGGTGCTGCCGGCGAAGGTCGGAGCCGACGTGTGGACGCGGGCCACCCACGTGCTGGTGGGCACGCCGGCGGGACTGGTGACGGCGAGGATGGTGGGATCGTCGAGGGTGCTCCCCAGCTCGGCGAGGCGGGTGTCGAGGGTGATCGAGCCGACCTCGGGCGTGGCTGTGGGATCGGTGCTGATGAGGTCGGCACGGATGCGCACCCACCGGTCGAAGTCGTGGTCGTAGGCGGCCGGTGTCGCGCTGGCGGTGTAGTAGGTCCCGGCGGTGCCGTCGGGTCCGACGAACGGGGACAGGACGCTGGCGAGTTGCGACGCACCCGAGGCCAACTGGAACCGCACCGCGGTGTCGGCGGGAACGGCGGCCGCCCACCGCAGCAGGCCGAACACGCCGTCGGCCCCGGTGTCGACTGGCGCCGAGTCCCACCGCCCCGCAGGACGGAAGCGCCCCTCCTCGGGGCGAGCCGTCAGCGAAGGGGCGGGGAACGTCACCTGCCGCGCTTGCCGCCACGAGCCGACCTGCACCTCGTCCTCGGCGCCGGTGCCGGAGCCGCGGTCGAAGCTCAGCCAGAACGGCTCCCCACCGGTCGAGGCCACCGACACGGCGTCGGTGGTGACCGTCCAGCCCGTGGCGTCGACGGCGCGCCCGATGAAGTCCCCGCCGAAGTCGGCCCCGGCGCAGGCCACCGCCGGCGCGCCGCCGATGCTGATCTCGGTGCCCGCGACCGGGCAGACCACCACGACGTGTTCCGCGTCGAAGGGCAGGAGGTACCGGTCCCCCAGCTCGCCGACGGGCCAGAACGAGGTCGACTCGCCGCCGTCGCCGTCGTCCTGCTGGAGGGCGCCGCTCGCAGCATCGAGGGCGGTGATGCGCACGCCCGGCCCGGCGCCGGCCGCGGGGCTGGGACCGAAGACGTCGGACGCATCCGGCGTGCCCGAAACCAGCTCCTCGGTTCCGTCCGAGCGCTGGACGTCTCCGTCGCCGCCGGCGGCGCCATACCCCAGACGGGCCTGCTGGCTCTGCACCCCGACGAGGTCGTCGGTGGTGGCGGGCACGCCGACGACGGCGTCACCCCCCACGTCCGAGCGGTGGGTGAGGAGGAAGGGCACGCCGTTGGTCGACCGCACCACCGCGGCATGCGGGGCCGTGACGTCGGCGGCCACGGTGACGGAGCCCTCGCCCGGAGCCACCGTGAGGCTCGCCGCCGGCGTGCTGCCATCGAGGATCTCGATGTCGCTGCTCGCCCACGGCGAGCGCACCGAGAAGGTCTGGGCGTCCCGGTCGGTGGGCACCACGAAGGTCGTGCCTGCAAAGGCGGCGGGGACCAGGCCGTCCTGCCCGTCGTCCACGCCGACGCCGGAGATCGGGCCGGTCGTGGCGTACGACGAGTCGGGCCCGTTCCCGGTGAAGCTCACGACCTCGCCGGCGCCGGCGGTGAGCGCCGGCGCCCCGTCGAGGCTGATCTGGGTACCGGCGAGGAGGGGGGCCACGTCCACGCGGTCGGCGCCGGGCCCGTAGGCGTCGCTGACCGTGTAGTAGAGGGTCTGCGCGCTGTCGTACGAGAACACCGCGGCCTGGTCGCTCGCCGGACTGACGGGATCGGGGTTGTTCCAGTACAAGCACAGATCCGTGGTGACGCCGGCGGTGAGCTGGTCGAGCTGCACCCAGACCGCGGTGGCCAGGCTGTCGAGGGTGCCGGGCTCGACCCAGAGGTCCAGGTCGACGAACCCGGACCCGTCGTGGCGGGCGGCCCGGAGGTCCTCGGCGCCGACGTCGAGCTCACCTGCGGCGATGGCGGTCTGGGTGTCGATCAGCACCCGCACCTGGTAGCCGTCCTCGGTGGTCGCCCCGGCCGCGGTGTGGTCCACGTCGAAGCACCGGCGTGAGCGCCAGGCGTCGTCCCACCAGGGCTCAGCCGGGTCGGCCGGGACCGTGCCGTAGTGGTCGAGGGTGAGGGTGTCGGGGACGAGGTCCGAGCGGGCTCCGGCGAAGGCGCCGTCCGCCCAGGCCGTGTCGCCGGGCGCGCTCACCGCGGTGGCATCGCCGTAGTCGTAGAAGTCGAGGCTGTCGCCCACCTCCACGCCGCTGGCGGTGAGGTGGTCGCCCCCGACGTCGGCCGTGGCCCCTCCGATGGTGTCCGGGCCCGATCGGGACACCACCACGAGCGCGCACGCCACCGCGACGACACGCCAGCGACGACGCTGGCGGCGCGCGGCAGGGGGGCGGGGGCGGGATCCCACGGTCTTCCTTTCGGGCGTCCGCGCCCCGCGACTGAGCGACGCGCCCGCATCGCCTACCGTCGGCGCTGGATTCGACGGGACCGGCGGCGGCGCCGGACGAGGCAGGGAGATGGCCGTGGCCGACATCGACGGGTACGTGGCGGCGGGGTTCGACGGCGTCCGGGAGGCCTTCGCGGCCAACTTCGACAGCCATGGCGAGGTGGGCGCCTCCTTCTGCCTCTACCACCGCGGCGAGAAGGTGGTGGACCTGTGGGGCGGCGTGGCCGACCCCGCCACCGGCCGCCGGTACGAGGAGGACACCTGCCAGCTGGTGTTCTCGACCACGAAGGGCATCGTGGCCATCGCCGCCAACCAGCTCATCGACGCGGGCCGCCTCGACCCCGACGCGCCCGTGGCCACGTACTGGCCCGAGTTCGCCCAGGCGGGCAAGGACGAGCTTCCGGTGCGCTGGCTGCTGTGCCACAAGGCCGGCCTGCCCGTCCTCGACGTCAACCTCACCGTCGACGAGACCTTGAGCTGGGATCCGGTGGTCGAGGCCCTCGCCGCCCAGGCCCCGATCTGGGAGCCGGGCACCCAGCACGGCTACCACGCCACCACCTTCGGTTGGTTGGTGGGCGAGCTCATTCGCCGCGTCAGCGGCCAGGGCGTCGGCGCCTACGTGGCCGAGAACATCGCCGGACCGCTGGGCGTCGATCTGTGGATCGGCGTTCCCGAGGACCGCCTCGGCCAGGTGGCGCCGCTGGTGCCCATCGACCTGCCCGACAACGAGAACGTGCGCATGATCATCGAGCAGGTGCTCGGGCCCGACAGCATCACCGGCAAGGCGCTGCGCACCCCCTGCCCCGAGCTGTTCGGGGGCACCGAGGGCATGATCGACCTGTCGATGTTCGACGACCCGCGGGTCCTGCAGGCCGAGATCCCCGCGGCGAACGGCGTCACCAACGCACGCGCGCTGGCCCGCGTCTATGCCGCGACCATCGGCGAGGTCGACGGCATCCGCCTGCTCTCCGAGGCACAGGTCGACAAGGCCATCGAGCGCCAGACCACCGGGCCCGACGCGGTCATGTTCTTCGAGACCGCCCTCGGCCTGGGCTTCTTCCTGTCCTCGGCGTTCAGCAGCTACGGCGGCCCTCGGGGGTTCGGCCACACGGGCACGGGCGGGTCGATGGGCTTCGCCGACCCCGACGCCGGCATCGGATACGGCTACGTGATGAACCACCTGATGCCGAACATGATCGGCGACGCCCGCACCGTCGGCCTCACCGAGGCCTGCTACGAGGCCATCGGCGGCCGCCCTCCCGTCATCCTCTGACCTTCGACGGCAACAGGCGGGACGGCAGGAGACGGGCCAGGCCCTCCGAGCGGGCGGCGAGCACGGGGCCGAGCACGGCGAGCACCAGCACGTAGAGCGCCACGAAGGGTCCGATGCGCTCGTCGAGGCCGGCGGCCACGCCGAGGGTGGCCAGGATCAGCGAGAACTCGCCCCGCCCCAGGATGGTGAAACCCACGTTGGCGGCCGCCAGCCGGTCGAGCCCCTCGATGCGGGCGGCGATCAGACCCGCGGCCAGGTTCAGCACCACCGACAGCAGCACCGCGATGGCCACGGGCAGCGCGACCGCGCCGGCGTCGGCGGGGTCGATGGTCAGGCCGAAGGTGAAGAAGAAGAGGGCGGCGAACGCGTCCCGCAGGGGCAGTACGAGGCGCTCGATCCGGCCGGCCACGACCGTCTCGGCCAGCACCAGGCCGGCGAGGAAGGCACCGATGGCGTCGGAGACCCCCAGCTCGGCGGCCACGCCGGCCACCAGCACGGCGAAGCCGAGGAACGAGATGGTCAGGAGCTCGTCGTCCCGGCTGGCCACCAACCGGCCGGCGAGGCCGCTGCCGAAGCGGGCGAAGGTCACCAGCGCGACGAGGAAGGCGAAGGCCGTGGCGAACTCGATGGCGGCCTCTGCGGGCCCGTCCGCCGAGCCCAGCACGGGGGCGAGCAGCGCCAGGTAGAGGGCGAGGAAGAGGTCCTCCACCACGATGACCCCGAGGATCAGACGGCTCTCGGGGTTGGCCAGGCGGTGCAGCTCGACCAGCAGCTTGGTGACGATGGCCGAGGAGGAGATCCCGACCGCACCGGCGATGACGAGCGCCTCGCTGGTGCCCCAGCCGAGCGCGAGCCCGAAGAGCAGCCCTCCGCCCACGTTGAGCAGCAGGTAGATCGCACCGATACCGAGAAGGCGGCGGCCTCCGGCGGCGAGGTCGTCGAGGCTGAACTCGAGGCCGAGGTGGAACAGCAGGAGGACCAGACCGAGGGCGGCGAGCAGCTCGAGGTCGTGGGGATCCTCGACCAGGGCGATCCCAGGGGTGTTGGGGCCGAAGATGATGCCGGCGGCCATGAAGAACGGAATGGTCGGCAGACCGATGCGCCGACCGACGCGTGCGAGGAGACCCGCGGCCAGCAGCGCCCCGCCGATGGCAACGAGGAGGTCGCCCATGCTCAGCTCCTGACGACGTGCCGGCGGAAGCCGGCGAGATCCTCCGGGCGCCCGATGACCACGAGCCGGTCACCCGGACGCAGCACCTCGCTGGGCTCCGGCGCGACCAGGGACTGGTGGTCGCGGAGGATGGCGGCGATGGTCATCCGGGTGGCGGAGCGGACCTCGAGCTCGGCGATCGACCGGCCGGCGCCGGGCGACGCCTCGTCGAGCGTCACCCAGTCGATGAGGAGGTCGTCGATCACGGCCTCGATCTCCTCGACCACCGAGGGCGTGAAGTACGCGCCGCCCAGGATCGCCCCGAGGGTCCGGGCCTGGGCGTCGCTCAGGGCCACCGAGGCGCGACGCGACCCCTGGTCGAGGAGGTAGAGGTCACGACGACCCGAGTGGTGGATGATCACGGCCACGTCGCCGCCCTCGTCCGCAGGCAGGTCGTAGCGGTGGCCGATGCCGGGCAGGGCCACCTCGGTGATCTCGCCGCCGGCGGCACGCGGGCGTGGCATCGGACGGTTGGGCTCGGAAGGTGCAGGCACGGAGGCCTCCTCGGGAGGTCGTGGGGGGGGACGGCGGCGGCAGCCACCGGGGGGAGGCGACGCGCGGGGCGCGCGTGGACGCTCGGGAAGTGGTGCGGTCAGCGGGGCTCGGGCGCACCGTCGGCGCGGAGGGTGGCTCCCACCGAGGCCGGGATGGGGACCTGCCAACCGTCTTCTTCGAGCTGTGTCCGGGACCGAGCCAGCTCTCCGGCATCGCGCCCCTGGGACGAGAAGCGGAAGACCCACTGGTCGCCCTGGTCGTAGACGCGCTCGAAGGTGACGGACTCGCCCGCCTCGACGGTGCCCACCGGCGTCCAGTCCGTGTCGTCGCCGTCGTTGGCGGCGATGGTGATGTCGTAGGGCGTGGGGTTCGTGAACGCGATGGCGTCCACGTGGGCGGGCATGCGCAGGAGCGGCGCGAGGAGCAGGCCTGCGGCGAGCACCACGGCGCCGGCGAGCACCCACAGGAGGTGGACGGGACGCGGCGACCAGCTCCGTGGGGCGCCGAGCTCGCGGTCGATGGTGGGTGCGCGGGTCATCGCCGCCGCCCGGCGGGTCGGGGAACGTGAAGAGCAGCACAGCGGTGCGGCATCGGGACCTCCTGGTCACGGGTCGATCTGGTCACGGGTCGAGCGGCCGCCCCGGCGGTCGGGGCAGCGGATCAGGGCGCGTGCGTCAGGAGCGCGGTGGCGCGCGACCGCGGACGGTCGATCCGTGCCCGGCGGGTGCCAGGAGGACGAGAAGGTCGCCGTGGTGTCGACGACGGAGCGCGCCGACACCCACCAGGGCGGCGGCGGCGACCGCCGCCAAGGGGGTCCATCGTGACTTCGCCAGGCGCTGGGCCCGGCTGTCGAGCCGTTCCTCCGCGCCGGCGGTGATCGCGGGGGCCTCCAGGTGCACGGAGGCGACCAGCTCGGTGCCGCTCGCCACGCCGTGCGTCGTCCACCCGGGGGCGGCACCGACACCCCAGCCGAGCGCCAGAAGGGCGACGACGGCCAGCACGAGCGGTGCGAGGCGAAGGCGTCGCAGCGGCATGACCTTCACCAGGGTACCGGTAGCCTGAGCGGGTGACCGCGGCCAGCGCGGAGGCGGCGCGCCGGCGCACCTTCGCCATCATCTCCCACCCCGACGCCGGCAAGACCACCCTCACCGAGAAGTTCCTCCTCTACGGTGGCGCCCTGGCCAAGGAGGCCGGCGCGGTGAAGGCCAAAGGTGAGCGGCGCTCGGCCACGTCGGACTGGATGGCCCTCGAGCAGCAGCGGGGCATCTCCATCACGTCGACGGTGATGCAGTTCCCCTACCGGGACTGCGTGGTCAACCTGCTCGACACCCCCGGTCACCGCGACTTCTCCGAGGACACGTACCGCGTCCTGGCGGCCGCCGACGCCGCGGTGATGGTGCTCGACGCGGCCAAGGGCATCGAGCCCCAGACCCTGAAGCTGTTCGAGGTGTGCCGCCAGCGCAACCTGCCGCTGCTCAGCTTCATCAACAAGTGGGACCGACCGGGGCGCGACGCCCTCGAGCTGATCGACGAGATCGAGTCGAAGCTCTCCATCGTCCCGACGCCCGTGACCTGGCCCGTGGGCATCGCCGGCGATTTCCGAGGAGTTGCCGACCGGGCCCTCGGCGGCGAGGGCGCCGGCGAGATCGGCTTCACCCGCTTCACCCGCACCGCCCGGGGCAGCACCGAGGCGCCGGAGGAAGAGGTGTCCGCCGAGCAGGCCCGCATCGACGAGGGACTGGCGTGGACCGCCGCCGAGGAGGAGCTCGGCCTGCTCGCCGAGGTGGGCGCCGACCACGACGCCAAGTCGTTCCTCGCCGGCGAGACCAGCCCGGTGTTCTTCGGCTCGGCCCTCACCAACTTCGGGGTACGCAAGCTGCTCGACGCGATCGTCGACCTGGTGCCGTCCCCCTCCCCCCGGGAGGACGCCGACGGCGTGCCCCGCGGCCTCGACTCGCCCTTCTCGGGCTTCGTGTTCAAGGTGCAGGCCAACATGGACCCGTCCCACCGCGACCGCATCGCCTTCTTCCGGGTGTGCTCGGGCCGGTTCGAGCGGGGCATGGTCGTCACCCACGGCCCCACGGGCAAGCCCTTCGCCACCAAGTACGCCCACCAGGTGTTCGGCCAGGAGCGCGAGACCCTCGAAGAGGCCTTCCCCGGCGACGTGGTCGGTCTCGTCAACGCCACCGACGTGCGCGTGGGCGATTCGCTCTACCTCGACGAGCCCGTCGAGTTCCCCCGCATCCCCAGCTTCGCCCCCGAGCACTTCGCCGTGGCCCGCGTGCGCGACACCGGGCGCTTCAAGCAGTTCCGCCGGGGCATCGCCCAGCTCGACGAGGAGGGCGTGGTGCAGGTGCTGCGCGCCGACGACACCGGCGACCAGGCGCCCCTGCTCGCCGCGGTCGGCCCCATGCAGTTCGAGGTGGCCACCCACCGCCTCGAGAACGAGTTCGGTGCCCCCGTCGAGCTGAACCGCACCAGCTACCGGGTGGCCCGCCGCACCGACGAAGCCAGCGAGCCGGTGCTCACCGCCATGCAGGGCGTCGACGTCCTCAAGCGCGCCGACGGCACCCGCTACGCCCTCTTCGAGAGCCAGTACTGGCTCGAGCGCGTCGAGCGCGAGCAGCCCGAGTTGGTGCTCGACCGCCTCGTCGCCGAGGGCGGCGCCTGACCCACCGAGGCCTACCGGGCGGCCGGAGAAGACGGGCCGGGACCGGGCGTTAGCCTGCGGTCCATCCTCCGTTTCCGTGCTTTGGCAACGCTCGTCGGCATCGCGCTGATCGCCGCCGCGTGCGGGGCCGGCGGTGGGGCGGATCGGCCCGGCGGGGAGGACGCCGCCACGACGACCAGCGCCGCCGCGCCCGCCACGACGGCGGCGCCGACCACCACCACGGCGCCGCCGTTCGAGGGGTGGGTCGACCCGGCGTCGTCGGGCCAGCCCTACGGCGACACCGTGCCGGGGCTCCTCACCTTCCGGGGGAACCCCACCCGCACCTACTACGGGCAGGGCCCGGTCCCCACGAACCCGCAGGTGCTGTGGAGCTACCCGGGGTCGGCCATGTGCTCCGAGTCGAGCGAGGGCGACGAGACCCGGGTGTGGTGCGGCTCGGGGTGGACCGGCCAGCCGGCGGTGTTCGAGCGCAACGGGGTGACCTGGGTGGTCTTCGGGGCCTACGACCGGGCCGTGCACTTCCTCGACGCCGCCACCGGCGCCGACCTGCGCCCGCCGTTCCCCACCGGCGACATCATCAAGGGCTCGGTGACCGTCGACCCCGACGGCTACCCGATCGTCTACACCGGCTCGCGCGACAACTACTACCGGGCGCTGGCCATCGACCGGAACCCGGTGCAGGAGCTGTGGTCGCTGAGCGCAGACGCCGTCAGCCCCACCATGTGGAACAACGACTGGGACGGTTCGGGCCTCGTCATCGACGACCACCTCTTCGAGGGCGGCGAGAACAGCCAGTTCCACGTCGTGAAGCTGAACCGGGCCGGCGGCACCAGCGAGGCCGACCCCGTCACGGTCGCCCCGCAGCTGATCTTCAACACGCCGGGCTGGGACGACCAGTTGCTGGCCGACATCGGCGACACGTCGGTGTCGATCGAGAACTCGGTGGCCATCTCGGGCAACACCGCCTATTTCGCCAACTCGGGCGGTCTCGTGCAGGGCTGGGACATCGGCCCCCTGCTCCCCGGCGGCGCCGGGCCGTCGGCGGTCACCCGCACCTTCCGCTTCTGGACCGGCGACGACACCGACGCCAGCGTCGTGATCGACGACGAGGGGATGCTCTACGTCGCCTCGGAGTACGAGCGGAGCACCGCCCGCTCGGCCGAGGTGGGCCAGATCATGAAGCTCGACCCCACCAAGCCGGACGACCCGCTGGTGTGGTCGATCCCCGACATGGGCGCCAACCCCGCCGGCGTGTGGGCCACCCCGGCCATCCACCGGGGCACGCTGATCGTGCCCACCAACGGGGGCCGACTCCTCGGCATCGACCGGTCGAACGGCCAGATCCTCTGGGAGAAGTCGCTGCCCGGCCCCACCTGGCAGTCCCCCGTCGTGGTCGACGACGTGTTGATCCAGGGCGACTGCAACGGCTTCCTCCACGCCTACGACGTGTCGAACCCGCGGGCGGACCCGCCCGAGCTGTGGACCCTCGAGCTCGGCGGCTGCATCGAATCCACGCCGGCGGTCTGGAAGGGCCGCCTCTACGTCGGCACCCGCGCCGGTCTCTTCTTCGCCATCGGCGACGCCTGACCGACGCCCCATCGGCCGTCGACGGCCACCGTGCTCCTACGATCGCCGGGTGCGGTTCTGGAAGCGCCGGTCGACCCCGCCGGAGGTACGCCGGCCGGCGAGGGCCACGGTGGTGGAGGTCGGTTCGTCGGTCGTGCAGTCCCAGCAGTCGGCGACGTCGCTGCGATTGCGGCTCCTCGTCGAGCCCACCGGTGACCGCACGATCGCCGGCGCCTACGAGGTGACCACGGCCTGGACGGTGGACGCCGGCACGGTCCCGAAGGTGGTCGACGGCGCCCGCTTCAAGGTGGACGTCGCCGAGGGGCACCCCGAGCAGGTGCACCCTCGGGACGGGCGGATGCGCTGGGACCGGACCCGCACGCCGAAGGACCCGAAGGTGCGGGCGGTCGACGAGGGAGGCACCGGCGGGTGAGCGCCGACGAGGCGACCATCGGGCTCGCGACCATCGTCGTGTTCGGGGTCGGGGCCCAGTGGATCGCCCGGCGGGTGGGCATCCCGTCCCTGCTGCTCCTGCTGCCCGCCGGGCTGCTGGCCGGGGACGTGCTCGGCCTGGTGAAGCCGGAGGAGCTCTTCGGCGACCTGCTCAGCCCGCTCGTCACCCTGCTCGTGGCCCTGTTGCTGTTCCAGGCCGCCACCCAGCTCCGCCTCGCCGACCTGCCCTCCGAAGCCACCGGCGCGGTCATCCGCCTGGTGACGATCGGCCTCGCCGTGACCTTGGCCGGCGCGGTGGCCTCCGCCCTGCTCTTCCTCGACGTCGACCCGCAGTTGGCGATCGTGGCCGGCGCGGTGCTGGTCGTCTCGGGTCCCACCGTCGTCGGCCCCCTGCTCGACGTCGTCCGGCCCCGCCACCCGACCGCCAGCATCCTGCGCTGGGAGGGCACCACCCTCGACCCCCTCGGCGCCACCGTCGGCGTCATGGTGCTCAACCTCGTGCTCGCCGCCGACCGGGGAGGCATCCACCCTGGTGTCGGGATGGGCGGCCGGTTCGTGATCGGGGTCGCCGCCGGCACCGTCGCCGCGCTCGTCCTCATCGCGTTGATGTCGCGGTTCTGGCTGACCGACGACATGGAGGCGGCGGTGGCGCTGATGCTGGCCGCCGGCGCGTACGCGGTCGCCGAGCTCCTGGCCTCGGAGGCGGGCCTGTTCGCGACCGTGGCCATGGGGGTGCTCGTGGCCAACCAACGCACCGTCGCCACCGACCGCATCCAGGGCTTCGGCGAGACCCTCGAGGTGCTGATCATCGGCACCCTGTTCATCACCCTCGGTGCGCTGGTGAAACTCGACGACCTCGGCCGCTACCTGTGGCCCGTCGTCGGCATCACCGTCACACTGGTGCTCGTGGTGCGGCCGATCACGGTCGCGGCCTCCCTGGCGCGGACCCAGGTGCCGTGGCGGGACCGGGCCATGATCGCCTGGATGGACCCGCGCGGCGTCGTGGCCGCGGCCACCGCCACCACCTTCACCGTGTCGCTGAACGCCGCCGGCTTCGAGGCCGACTTCCTCCTTCCCGTCACCTTCGGGGTGATCCTCGGCTGCGGGCTGATCTACGGCCTCACCGCGAAGGCCGTGGCCAAAGGCCTCGGGGTGGCCGAGCCTGCGCCCACGGGGGTCACCCTCGTGGGCGACGACCCCTGGCTGCGGGCGTTCGCCGCCTGCCTCAGTGGCGCAGGGGTCGACGTGCTGCTGGTGACCACCACGCCTCTCGCGCCGGACGAGCGTCCCGAGTCGGTGGTCACGGTCTCCTTGGCCGACGGGGTGCACCGAGTACGCGAGGCCATCGAGACCACTCCGGCGGCGCGCGCGATCGTCTCGCTCGACCACGGGGTGCCCCTCACCCTGTTCGAGCCCGATCTCGTCGAGCGCTTCGGCCGCCGCCACGTCCTCACCGTCCCTCGGGAGGCACCCGAGGCGGTCGAGGGCCTCACCCCCTTGCGGGCCACCGCGCCGGCGTTCCGCGGGCACGCATCGCGCGACGACCTCGGGCGACGCCACGCCGCCGGTGCCGTGGTGTGCGAGGTCACCGCGCCGCTGCCCGCCGGTGCCGTGCTGCTCGCCACGGTGACCGCCAGCGGCGGCGTCCACCTGCGCCGTGCGCCCTCCGAGGTGGGCGCCGACGACACCCTCATCGCCCTCGTCGACCGCCCTGCTTGACCCTTCCCTTCGCCGTGGCGCCGGGTTACCCTCCGGCCACGGCTCGGGAGCCGACCGTCATCGCTCCCCGATGGAACCACCGAACATCGGGAGCGAACCCATGTCGATCAGTGCTGCAGAACGTGACGAACTACGAGAGCTGGCGCGCGATGCGCTCGGGAACCGGGGAGCCGACCTGCTGATGGCCGGCTTGGACGCGGTCGATCTCCAGGGCCTCGAGGAGCGGCTGACACTGCGCATCGAGCTGGTCCGAGCCGAGCTCCGCAACGAGATGACCGAGCTGCGGGCCGACGTGCACGAGCAGCTCGCCGAGCTGCGCTCTGACTTCACCGGGCTGGATGGGCGCTTTGTCGTCCTCGAGGGCAGGGTCGGGCAACTCGAGAACCGGGTCGGGCAACTCGAGAACCGCGTCGGGCAACTCGAGAACCGGGTCGGGCAACTCGAGGACAGGATCGGGCAACTCGAGGACAGGATCGGGCAACTCGAGAACCGGATCGTCCAGATGGAAGGACGGATGCTCTCCGAGCTCGGCCTGCTCCGAGGGGAGATCGGGGCCCAGGTCCGGGTCTTCTACTTCGCGTTCATCACGACGCTGATCGGGATCGCCGGCCTCGCCTACACCGCCTTCCAGGCCGGGCAGGGCTAGGGCGCGGCGGCCTCCGCCGCCGCTTCGACCGATGCCACGACGGGGCCATCACGGCGTTGCAGCTCGTGACACAGGCGGTTGGCGACGAAGGCGGCCGCCACCGGGGCCACGAGGAGCAGCGCCCGGAAGGTCCACACGATGCGGTTGACCGAGAGGCCGAAGGTCACGGCCAGCACGTCGGTGGCGCCGGCGGCGAACAGCACCACGTAGAAGGTCAAGGTGGCGACGCCGAGGGCGGTGCGCAGCGGCCGGTCGCGGGGCCGGTCGAGGATGTGGTGGGGCGCGTGGTCCTTCGTGAAGTGGGCCTCGATCCAGGGCCATGCGTAGAGGAGCAGGAACGTGACCCCCGGCAGGAGCACGCCGGGGAAGAACGGGTTGGGGATGAGGTAGTCGCCGAGACTGATCTCCCACGGCGGCATGAGCCGCAGCGACCCCTCGAGCCAGCCGATGTACCAGTCCGGCTGGCTGGCCGAGCTGACGTTCTCGACCTCGAAGGGCCCGAAGAGCCAGACCGGATTGATCTGGAACAGGCCCCCGAGCAGGCACAGGAGCGCGGCGGTGAGGAAGAAGACGCCGCCGGCCTTGGCCGCGTAGGTGGGCCAGACCCGCTCGCCCACCACGTTGTCCTCGGTGGCGCCGTCGCCGGCGAAGTGCGTGTGCTTGTGGCGCACGAGGATGCCGAGGTGCGCGGCCAGGAGGATGACGATGGCCGCCGGCAGCAAAAGCACGTGGATGATGAAGAGGCGGGGGATGATCTCGGTGCCCGGGAAGTCGCCGCCGAACAGCAGCGACGAGATCCAGGTGCCGGCCACCGGGATGGACAGGATCACCGAGTCGGCGATGCGGATGCCCGTGCCCGAGAGCTGGTCGTCGAGGAGCGAGTAGCCGGCGAAGCCGTTGCCCAGGGCGAGCACCAGCAGCGTGCAGCCCACCACCCAGTTGATCTCGCGGGGGCGGCGGAAGGCGCCGGTGAAGAACACCCGGGAGATGTGCACGACGATGGCGGCGAGGAAGAGCAGGGCCGCCCAGTGGTGGACCTGGCGCATCATCAGGCCGGCGCGCACGTCGAAGCTGAGGTCGAGCACCGAGTTGTAGGCCGCGCTCACCTGCACGCCCTGGAGGGGGGCGTAGCTGCCGTCGTAGGTGACCGGTGCGGCGGAGGCGTCGAAGAAGAAGGTGAGGTAGACGCCCGTGGCCAACAGGACGATGAAGGAGTAGAGGGCGATCTCGCCCAGCAGGAACGACCAGTGGTTGGGGAAGATCTTGTCGAGCAGGGTGCGGCCGGTGCGGGCGACGCCGAGGCGATCGTCGAACCAGCGGATGGTCCGGCCGGCGCGGGACCCCTTCGGGCCGGCGGCGTCGTCGGGTTCCGCGCCGCCGGGTTCGACCTCGGCCTCGGCGCTCACGTGTTGATGTCCCAGAAGCCGGGCCCGACGGGGCCGCTGAAGTCGCCGGTGGCGATGAGGTTGCCGTCGTCGTCGGTGCCGAGGGGCAACTGCGGGAGCGGGCGGGTGGCCGGCCCGAACACCGGGGTGGCGCCGTGCAGCACGTCGAACGTCGACTGGTGGCAGGGGCAGAGCAGTTCGCCCCGCTGTGCCTCGAAGAGGCCTACCGGGCAGCCGGCGTGCGTGCACACCTTCGAGTAGGCGACCACGTTGTTGACGGTCCAGTCCTCACGCCCCGGCTCGGGCTCGAGCTCCCCGGGTTGAAGACGGATGAGCAGCGTCTGCGCGGTCTCGTCGCCGACGTGGCCCTCGGGGAACGCGGTGATCACCCCGCCGACGCCCGGGTCGTCGGGGCGGACGGGCTCGCCGTCCTCGGTGACCAGTCGGACGCCGTCGGCGTAGGGCGTCGACTTGAGGCCGCGACCGGGACGGGGGCCCAGCGAACGGATGGGAAAGAGGGCAGCGACGCCGAGTGCGGCGACGGCGCCGAACAGCATCTTGGTGAGCAGGTGACGGCGGCCGAAGGTGCGACTGCCCGTGGCGAAGTCGGCCACGAAGGCCTCTTGGTCCTCGCGGGTCGACCCGATGCGGCCGCGTGGCTCACTGTCGGGGCCTTCGGGCATGAAGCGCTGCGCCCACAGCACGAGGCCGATGCCGATGCCTCCGAGGGCGATGGCCAAGAGCACGCCCTCGGCCTGGTTCTGGCCCCCCTCCGCGTAGACGACGGCGAGGCCCAACGCGGCCAGGATGCTGGCCCCGAAGCAGACCGCCGGAGCGAGCTGGCCCCGGTCGCGCTCGACCCGGCGGCGGTCATCGTCGGTCTCGACCACCAGGGGCTCGCCGGCCGGGACGCCCTGCCCGCCGGTCTCGCTCGTCTCGTCGGCGTGGTCAGTCATGACTGGTCCTCCGGCGGGTGATCCAACGTACGAACACGAGCACCACGCTGATGCCGACCACCCAGATGAGGTAGCCCTCGGCGACCGGGCCGACCCGACCGAGGGAGAAGCCGCCGGGGTCGGCCGGGTCCTGGAGGTAGACCACGTAGGCCACCAGCGAGTTCAGTTGGTGCTCGTCGAACACGTCCTCGTCGAACACGGGCATCTGGCCGGGGCCCACCCGCACGGCCTCGGCGATCTGCACCTCGCCCACGTCGTGCAGCGAGGGGGCGTAGTTGCCGTAGCTGAGCGCACCACCCACACCGGCGGCGCCGTGGCACGCGGCGCAGTTGGCGCGGAAGATCTCGCCACCCTCGACGAGGTCTCCCGCCTCGACGTCGATCTGCGGGATCGGGGTGCCCTGGCCCAGCGACCCGACGTAGGCGACGAGGGCCTGGATCTCCTGGTCGCTGTAGGCGGGGGGCTTGCTGGGCGACTGACCCTGGGGGTCGGCGAGGGGCATGCGGCCGGTGCGCAGCATGAAGTCGGCGGCGGCCTCCCCCGCCCCGAGGAGGCTCGGTCCGTCGGCGGTGCCCACGCCGCCCTGGCCGTGGCAGCTCACGCACCCCGTGTCGAAGAGCTGCTCGCCGATGGCGACGAGGTCGTCGGGCCCGGTCGGGGCGGCGGTCGTGGAGGGCGCGGTCGTCGAGGGTGCGGTCGTGGTGGTGGGCGACTGGGCCTGAGCGGGTTGCCAGAGGAGCAGCCCGAGGGCGGTGACGGCCACCACGGAGGCGACGGCCCCCACCGCTGGGCGACGTCGGATCGACGGCTTCGTCGCCCGCGAGCTCATTGCAGGAGGTAGAGGGTGGCGAACACGAAGACCCACACCACGTCGACGAAGTGCCAGTAGTAGCCCGTGACCGCCACCGACGGGCCGACGGGTGCCCCGCTGTCGCGGCCCAGCACGAGGGCGGCCACCGCGATCATGAGGATCAAGCCGCCGAGGACGTGGAGGCCGTGGAACCCGGTGATGAGGTAGTAGCTGGTGCCGTAGGCGTCGGTGTCCAGCGAGAAGTCGAGGCCGGCCCACTCGAGGCCGAGGTTCACCAGGAAGAGGGTCCCCAAGGTGAGGGTGACGGCCAGCCATCGGCCGACCCTGCGGTGGTCCCCCCGCTCGGCGGCGCGGACCGCCAGGTGCATGGTGGCGCTGGAGGTGAGCAGCAGGACGGTGGACAGCACCGCGCGGGGGATGTCGAGGTCGACGCCCGCCGGCGGCCACGGGTCGGTGTCGGAGCGCAGCACGAAGTAGGCGGCGAAGAGGCCGGCGAAGAACATGACCTCCGAGGCCAGCCACACGATGACGCCGACGCCGAGAGGCGACGCCGACGTGGCGAAGTCGCCGTCCCAGGCCTCGTCGCGGCCCGGTCCACCGCCCTGATCGGTGTCGGTCGCGGCGGCCACCGCGGCGGTCCCCTCCACATCGCATTCCTAGCACCCCCTTGCCCGCTGAGGGCGGCCCGGTCCCGCAGTAGGTTGCAGGGGTGCCCTGGTGTCCACTGGTGGCGGTGGTCCCCCCGCTGTCCGCGGCGAGGCTCGCGACCTGGTGGACCCTCGACCCGGTGCCGCTCGTCCTCACCCTCGTCGCGGGCTGGTGGTACGTCGTCGGGGTGCGCCGCCTCGCCGACCACGGTCGGCACTGGCGCACCGGCCGGTCGGTGTCGTTCGCGGTCGGCCTCGCGGTCGTGCTGGTCGCCACCCAGTCGGGCCTTGCCCGCTACGACACCACGTTGTTCAGCGTGCACGCCGTGCAGCACTTGCTCTTGAGCATGGTGGCGCCCCTGCTCCTGGTGCTCGGCGCGCCGATGACCCTCGCCGTCCAGGCCGCTCACCGGCCCACGCAACGGTGGCAGATCAGCGTGTTCCAGCACCCGGTCGTGAGATTCCTCACCCACCCGCTGACGGCCTGGCTGCTGTTCGGGACGTCGATGCTCGGCCTGTACCTGACCGACCTCTACGAGCTGTCCCTGCGCAACGGCGTGGTCCACAGCTGGGTGCACCTGCACCTGCTGGTCGTGGGCTGCCTGTTCGCGGAGGCGGTGATCGGCCTCGACCCGGGGTGGGGCCGCACCCGGGCGGGGCGCCAGCTCGCCTACCCCGTGCGCCTGCTGCTGGTGGTGCTGCTCGTGCCCTTCCACGCCGTGCTCGGCCTGGCCCTGCTCAGCGCCGGCGAGCCTGTCGCCGCCGACTGGTACCTGGGCCTCGGCCGCGACTGGGGCGCGTCACCGCTGGCCGACCAGCGCACCGGGGCCGCCCTCATGTGGGGGATCGGCGACCTCCTCGGCGTCGTGCTCGTGGGGATCGTCGCCTACCAGTGGATGCGCGCCGACGAGCGCGAGGCCCGTCGCCTGGACGCCGCCGACGACGCCCGCCGGACCGCCGGCGCCCGCTGAAGCGGCGGCTCGGCGAGCTCAGTCGGGGACGCGGCCCGAGGCCACCACCATGGTGAAGGCCCAGACGCCGACGCCGGCGGCGTACGCCTCCGCCAGCTCGGCGATGAGCCCGTCGAGCTCGGACTGCTCGGCGACGCGGTTCTCGACCATGCGTCCCAGCACCGGCGAGACGGCGAGCATCACCCCCGGTTGGGCATCGACCGCGAAGAACCGATGGGACACGTCGACGAGGCCGGCGTCGTGCAGGGCCTTCGGGAGCAGCCGGCCCGCCCACGGCTGCGCCATCGGGCCACCCTCCATGCGACCCTTGATGCGCCGCACCAGGTCGGGGTCGCCCGGGTGGATCATCAGGCTGCCCCAGTCGGTGTCGGCGAGCACCACCGTCCCCCCGGGGCGGGTGATGCGGCGGGCCTCGTCGACCAGCGCGCCGACGTCACCGACGTGCTGGACGACCCGCTCGCAGCGCACGGCGTCGCACCGCCCGTCCGCCAGGCCGGTGTCGCGCCCGTCGCGGACCACCAGCTCGACGGCCACGCTCTGATCGGCGGCCCGGCGACCCGCCTCCTCCAGGATGGGCTCGCTCGGGTCCACTCCGATGGCCGTGCCATCGGCCCCCACGAGGTGTGCCAGCCGGATCAGCTCGGTGCCGGCCCCGCAGCCGATGTCGGCGATCACGTCACCCGGCTTCGGTCCGAGCCGGGCGAGCACCTCGGCTCGCACCTGCTGGATTCCGGGCACGGTCTCCCAGTAGTCGAGCTGGGCGACCAGGCGCCGGCCGAGGTCACCGGCGTGGGCGGCCACCTCGGCGTACATCGTGCCCCGCCCGAACTCCGCCGCTTCGACTCGCACCACGTCGACGGGCTGGTCGAACCCCTTCAGGGTCTGGGGGCCGACCTCGACCAACTGGACCTCGGACTGCGAGCCGACCAGCACGGCGACGATCCGGGAGGCCCATGCCTCGTCGGTGCCGGCGGCGGCGCAGAGGCGGGCCGCTTCGACCACGGGCGCGCCGAACCAGTCGCCCTGCTCCTCGGTGGCCTCGCCCGCCGACAGCCCGACCCGCATGGCCACCGACCGGCCCTCGGTCATGACGTTGCGGGCTTCGCGCTGCATCGCCACGGCGCACTCCACGGCGTCGACCGCGCTGCGGAACACCGCCATGAGGCCGTCACCGGTGTTCTTCACCTCGGTGCCGTCGTGGTCGGCGAGCGCCTTGCGGAGCGCGGTGAAGTGACGGCGGCGGACCTCGTCGTAGTCCCGCTCGCCGAGCCGGCCCAGCAGCTCGGTCGAGCCCACGATGTCGGTGAAGAGCACGCTCACCGTGCCGGTCCGCCCCATGGGCCGCACGCTAGGCCAGGCCGCCGGCGCAGGTACCGTGGCGCCATGCGGTGCCAGGCGGGCGGGCGATGAACCGGCAGTGGCCGGCGTGGAAGGTGATGGTGGGCACCTTCCCGGTGATCGTGCTGATCGCCGCCTTCGTCGAGCTGCGGGGTGGCGGCGACGCCTCGACCCCACCACCCACCACCACCACGGTGGCGGCGGCGGAGCCGGTGCTCGAGGCGCCGGTCGAGCCGGAGTCCCCGGAGCCAGTGCCGGACGGCACGTTCGTGGTCTCGGCCGGCGAGAACAGCGGCGTCGACCTGACCGAGCTGGCCGACGCCATCGAGCTCCGGCTGGCGGCCGCCGGCCACACGGCCGCGTTCGGGGTGCCCGAGGGCGCCGGTGTGCGCGTCGACCCCGGCGACGGCCCCTTGGCCCGACCGGCCATCGAGGAGTTGCTGGCCGAGCCCGGACGCCTCGAGATCCGCCCGGTGCGCCGCCAGCCCGGGGTCCGCCAGTGCGAGGACCCGCCGACCGCCCAGGGCGCCGACGACGACGCGCTCTACCCCGAGCTCGCCACGACGGGCGAGGACGAAGGCGAGATCGTCGCCTGCTACGCGCTCGCCCCGGGAGGCGTCACCAACGCCGCCGTCGAACGCGCCACGGTCACCGTCAACGCACCCGACCAGGACGGGGACCGCGACGACGACTACGCCGTGGACCTCGTGCTCACCTTCGATGGCATCGATGCCTTCAACGAGATGGCCGGCGCCTGCAAGCGGCGCGAGTCACCGTGCGACTCCGGCCTCGCCGGCATCGCCTTGGACCGGGTGGTGCTGATGGCACCCCGGGTCAAGGACGAGGAGTTCACCCGCGTCGACATCCAGATCAGCGGCGACATCGACGAGGAGGAAGCCAACTCCCTCGTGGCCGCCCTCACCACCGCCCCCCTCCCCCGCGGCCTCGAGTTCACCGACTGACCCGGACCGCCCGCTCCACTCGTTCTGGGTACGCGTATGTGTTCTGGAGAACACATACGCGTACCCGGAACGGGGATCTGGGGGGAGGAAGGCCCGCCCGGCGCCGCGGCCAGCACCTAAGGTCGGCGGGGTGAGGACGGGAGGGGGCTCCGGGCGCCGCGGGACCCGGGTGGCACTCGTCGCCGTCCTGGCCCTCGTGCTCGCCGGATGCTCGGGCAACCTCGGCGCCCCCGAGGCCGTCACCGAGCAGGGCGCCGAGTTCACGACGCTGTGGAAGGGCTTCCTGATCACCGCCGCGGTGATCGGCCTGCTCGTCTACGGACTGATCATCTACGCCGCCCTCCGCTACCGCCGACGCAAGGGCGACGACCCCACCAAGGTGCCCAGCCAGTACCAGTACCAGGTGCCCCTCGAGGTGGCGTACACGGTGATCCCCATCATCATCGTGGGCTTCCTGTTCGCCTTCACGGTGATCGGCGAGAACCGGATCACCCGCACCGACCCCGACCCCGACCTCACCGTCCAGGTGGTCGGGTTCCAGTGGCAATGGCAGTTCCTCTACGTGGACGAGCAGATCGACGTGGGCGGCAGCGCGGAGGTGACCCCCGAGCTGGTCCTGCCGGTGGGGCGCACCATCCGCTTCGACCTCGTGGCCGACGACGTGAACCACTCGTTCTGGGTGCCCGAGTTCCTCCAGAAGCGCGACCTCATCCCCGGCGTCGACAACGAGGTGGACATGGAGATCACCGAGCCGGGCGAATGGGTGGGCCGCTGCGCCGAGTACTGCGGCCTCGACCACTGGAAGATGGACTTCACCGTGCGGGCCGTGCCCGCCGACGAGTTCGACGCCTGGGTGGCCGAGCAGCAGGCCACAGCGCCCGGAGATGGGCCGGGGGGCGGCTCGTGACCCTCACCGCCGACCCACCCACGACGCCGCCGTCCGACCCCGGCCGGGATGTGCCGACGCCGCCGCCCGCGTCCCATCGGGGGCGCCCCACCGGCCTGCTGGCGTGGGTGACCAGCACCGACCACAAGACCATCGGCCTCAGCTACATGGTCACGGCCTACCTGTTCTTCCTCGCGAGCGGGCTCATGGCCCTGATCATCCGGGCCGAGCTCTTCGAGCCGGGCCAGCAGGTCGTCAACACGGACAACTACAACGAGCTGTTCACGATGCACGGCAGCATCATGTTGTTCCTGTTCGTGGGGCCCTTCGCCTTCGGTCTGGCCAACTACATCGTGCCGCTGCAGATCGGGGCGAAGGACATGGCCTTCCCCCGCCTGAACCTGGTCTCGTACTGGTTCTTCCTGGGTGGCGGGCTCGTCATGTGCTCGGGCTTCCTCACCGCCAACGGTCCGGCGTCGTTCGGCTGGTTCGCCTACACCCCGCTGTCGGACCCGGTCCGCTCCCCCGGCCTCGGCGGCGACCTCTGGATCGCCGGCGTGGCCCTCACCGGGCTGTCGGGCATCCTCACCTCGGTCAACATCATCACCACGGTGATCACCCTGCGGGCCCGCCGCATGACCATGTTCCGGATGCCCATCTTCACCTGGAACATGCTGGTGACGAGCCTGCTCGTGCTGCTGGCCTTCCCGGTGCTGACCGCCGCCGCGGTGATGCTCTTCGCCGACCGCCACTACGGCGGGCACATCTTCGACGTGAACGCCGGCGGCGACGCCCTGCTCTGGCAGCACCTGTTCTGGTTCTTCGGGCACCCCGAGGTGTACATCCTCGCCCTGCCCTACTTCGGGGTGGTGACCGAGGTGATCGCGGTGTTCAGCCGCCGGCCCGTGTTCGGGTACAAGGGCCTCGTCTTCGCCACCCTCGCCATCGCCGGCCTGTCGATGGGCGTCTGGGCCCACCACATGTTCGTGACCGGCGCGGTGGTGCTGCCCTTCTTCGCCGGCATCACCATGCTCATCGCCGTGCCCACCGGGGTGAAGTTCTTCAACTGGATCGGGACGATGTGGGGCGGGTCCATCACGTTCGACACCGCCATGCTCTTCGCCGTCGGCTTCCTGCTGCTGTTCCTGATCGGCGGGCTGACCGGCCCGATGCTGGCGTCGCCGCCCATCGACTTCCACCTGAGCGACTCGTACTTCGTGGTGGCCCACTTCCACTACGTGCTCATGGGCGGCTCGGTGTTCGCGGTGTACGCGGCAATCTTCTACTGGTTCCCCAAGTTCACGGGCCGGCGCCTCTCCGAGAGGCTGGGCAAGGCGCAGTTCTGGCTGATGTTCGTCGGCTTCAACCTCACCTTCTTCGTGCAGCACCTGCTCGGCCTCGCCGGCATGCCCCGCCGGGTGGCCGACTACAGCCCCGACGCCGGCTTCACCTTCATGAACCAGCTGTCGTCGGTGGGCTCGGCCCTGCTGGGCCTGTCGACCCTGCCCTTCCTCTGGAACGTGTGGCGCACCCTGCGCCGGCCGGCCGCCCCGGAGGTCGAGGGGATGGCCAACCCGTGGGACGCCCACACCCTCGAGTGGGCGACGACGTCGCCGCCGCCGCCCCACAACTTCGATGCCCTGCCGCCCATCCGCTCCGAGCGGCCGGTGTGGGACCTCAACCACCCCGACAACCCGGCCGTCGGCCACCGCGACGAGCGCCGGCCCGTGGGCGCGGCGGCGAGCGCCGATCAGGGCGGCGGTGGGGCGGCGGGCGATGCCGGAGATCCGCCCGGCGGCGCGGGAGCGTCGACGTGACCACCTCCTCGTCTGCCAGCGTCGTGGACCGCATCAAGGCCTGGCCGCACGAGACCCACGTCTTCGGTGGGATCGGCCTCGTCTTTCTCGTGATCGGCACGCTCTACGCCTCGACCGGCGGCGAGGCGGCCGGCATCGTCCTGCTCTTCGGGTCGACGATCCTGTCGTTCACCTACGCCGTCTACCTGCTGCGCCACGCCCGTCCGGTCCAGGCCTCGATCGAGGCCCAGGAGGAGGGCGAGATCCCCAACCAGCTCTACCTTCCCGAGCAGTCGCTCTGGCCGGTGGGCATCGGCACGGGCGGCGTGCTGGTGCTGGCCGGCTTCGCGGTGGGCAGCTGGGTGCTGGTGGCCGGCGTGATCCTCCTGCTGCGCAGCGTCGTCGGCTTCGTGGTCGAGGGCCGCCGGCGCTGACCCGGTCGAGCTCCGTTCTCGAGGCAATAGCGCGCGCTCTGCGCGCGCTATTGCCTCGGGTATGGCATGGCTCGGACGACGGTGCCCCGGCGGCGCCGGCCGGGTGGGTGGTTGACTGGAACCATGGCCTCCTACACCCCCGTGACGCCGGCCGAGATCGCCGCCGACCCGACCCTGGGCGACTGGCGGGTGCTCGTCTACGCCCTCCACGGGGACTTCGTGGCCCCCGGGTTCTCGGCCGGTGCCGCCCTCGTGCAGGCCATCGCCGAGGCGGCCGACGCCGCCGACCACCACCCCGACGTCGACCTGCGCTACCCGGGGCGCGTGCACGTCGCGCTCACCACCCACGCCATCGGCGGCCTGTCCGACGCTGACATCGCACTGGCCCGCACCATCTCCCAGCTGGCCGAGGAGGCGGGCGCCACCCCCGAGCCCCACGCGGTGCAGGTGCTCGAGATCGCCATCGACACGATGGACGCCGAGCGCATCCGGCCCTTCTGGGAGGCCATCCTCGGCTACCGCCGGCGCAAGGACGAGCTGGTCGACCCCCGGGGCACCGGGCCGACGATGTGGTTCCAGCAGATGGACGAGCCCCGCACCGAACGCGACCGGATGCACCTCGACGTGATCGTCCCCCACGACGAGGCCGAGGCTCGCCGGGACGCGGCGCTGGCCGCCGGCGGCCGGCTGGTCAGCGACGCCTTCGCGCCCTCGTGGTGGATCCTCGCCGACGCCGACGGCAACGAGGCCTGCGTCTGCACGTGGCAGAACCGCGACTGACGCCGCCGGCCTCAGCGGTTGGCGGGCGCCACCAGGTTGCGGACGTCGAGGAGCGGGTCCTCGACCCGGCCGCGGTCCACGACCGTCCACCCGTCGAGCGACCGCAGGCTCTCGGCGACGACCGCACGGGCCTCAGAGGTGCGCTCGTCCTCGCTGCCGGCGGCGAGCTCGGCCAGGAAGGTGTCGAGGTCGAACAGCACCCGGTAGGCCTCGTCGCCGGTGAGCTGCCGGCGGGGCGGCAGGTCCTGGAGGGAGGCGTCCACCGCACCGAGGATGGCGTCGTGGTCCCGCTCGGCCCGTCGCCGCAGACCCGCGATCACGACGCCTGCCGTTCGCACGAGACCGGCTGGATCTCAGCGGTCTCGGCCGTGCGCAGGGGCCGCGCCCCGACCCAGGCGCTCATCAGCTCGGCGGCGAGGTCCCGGCTCTCGGGACGGGTGGCCAGGTGGTCGAAGAACTCGGCGGCGGTCATCGTGGATCCTCTCGGGCTCGCAGGCAGCGTCCCCTGAGGTTGACCGAGGCCTTCCCCCTCGCAGCAGGGCCACAGGTCCCGACCTCGTGGGGCCGAGGTCCCACGGTCAGTCCTGGTGGGCGGCCGCCTGGGACTCGACGAGGAGGAGCAGGTCGCCGAGGCTGAAGTTGTAGTCGGCGGTGTGGAGCGAGTCGGCGTCCTCGGCGGTGGCCCCGATGTGGTCGATGTCCCGGGTGTCGCCGGGCGCCGGGGCGGCCGCTATGGCGAGGTAGACCTGACCCTCGTCGGTCTCGGCGCACGTCGCGGTGTAGTGGTCGGGGATCACCTCGGTCGCGGTCGTGACGCCGGGCACCGACACCCCGAAGTAGCCCGCCTCGAGGCGATCGTCGCCGTCGACCAGCTGCGTGGGGTTCACGCAGGCGCGGACGGTGCCGTCCTCGACGGGATCGACACGCTCGGGCGGCTCGTCGGCGGCGTAGGAGTCGAAGCCGACGGCGCAGCCGGTCTCGGTGGCCGAGGTGCAGAGCGGGATGTTCTCGAAAGTGCCGCCGACCACCTCGCCCTCGGGGACACGGAGGCGCCCGGTGGGACCGACGAGCAGCGCCGAGACGAGCTGTCCGCGCATCGCCGGCGAGTCGTCGAACTCCTCTTGGAGCAGGCGGATGAGGTGGTGGGTGCCCTGGGAGTGGCCGAGCAGGACGAGGGGGCGGTCCCCGTTCCAGGTGGCCATGTAGGTCTTGAAGGCGTCGAGCACATCGGCATAGGCGACGGCGAACGGCTCGACGTCGAACAGGTCGTCCACGTCGTCGCCCCGGCGGGGGTAGCTGGCGATGGTGGCCTGGCGGTAGAGGGGCACGTAGAGATCGCAGAGCGAGCCGAAGCGAGCCGCCTGGAACTGGGTGGTGTAGGGCACGAGCGGGTTGGGCTCGTCGAAGGGGTGGTTGCCCGGCTCGGCCGAGTAGTCGAGGGTCGGGTACACGTAGAAGCAGTCGAAGGCCGGATCCTCTGCGGGCACGAAGGGCACCTCGGTGAGCGTCCCGTCGGGGGCGACCTCGGTGGCGGTGAGGTCCTGGTCGCAGGCGTCGTCGGTCAGGTCGGGCCGGCACAGCCAGTGCGTGTCGTCGGCGTAGACGTCGGAGGTGTAGCCGGCGTAGGGGTTCTCGAAGGGCACGACGGCGGCGGCGGTCGTGCTGGTGGACGAGCTCGTTGTGGCCGTATCGCTCTCCGGGGCGGCGCCGTCGTCGTCGCTGCCGCAGGCGGCGACCGCACCCGCCAGCACCCCGCCGAGGAGCAGGAGGGCGAGCAGTCGGGTCGGCCGGCGCAGGAGGTCCACGCCCCAGTATGGATCGGGCGCCCGCCGGCGCCCCCGTTAGGCTGGCCCCCCTTCGGGGCTGTAGCTCAGCTGGCTAGAGCACCTGCTTTGCAAGCAGGGGGTCGTGGGTTCGAGTCCCATCAGCTCCACTGATCGTTCTCTCCCGAACCGACGTTCGAGGACGAACCCAGCGGCGGCGTTGGGCAGCCACGTGATTGGTGAGGGCACGGTGCACGCGTTGTTGGCTGAGTATCGCCGCCGGCTTGTTCCCTGAGGAGATGTTCGCGGAGCTGCTCCCGTCGGGGCGGGGTCGACCGTCGGTGCCGGCCGATGTGGTGGCGGCTGGGGCCTGGTATGGCCGCGTCCCGCAGACGGGTACCTGTCACACCTGTTCTGCATGATGTCGCAGTGACCAGGCTGCGGTGTGAGTTCGATCCTCATCGTGGAGGTTGTTCGGCTCCGATGCGCGCGCGTCCTGCCTCGACGCTCTTCAACTTCGGCCTCCTCCGTAGGTACGACTGGGCGCTCGTCGGCTTCGCTGGGCTGTCTCCGACTGCCTCGGCGAAGAGATTCCAAGAAATTCCGCGACCCGCGCGACATTTTCGTCAGGGGGGCACCTATGAGGGTCTCCGTGTCGACTTGTTCGGCACTGAGTCCCGAAGGATCCCGGCCTGATGCAGCCCGCCTCGCAGGAGCAGCCCGAAGAAGCGGACACTACAACGGAGAACCGCGGTCCGAGAGCGGTGCCGGGAGCCTGGCTGGCCGAGTTCTCGGATAGCGAGGCCACTCGACGTCTGGCCGAGCTGGAGGCCGACAAGCGCCTAGTCGAGCGTGCAATGTGGGCGAACTACCAGGGCCGAGACTGGGACAAGATCGCGGAGCGCCTCGTCGGCTACGGGGTGCGGGTGATCGGTGCCTGGATCAGCACCGGTGTCATCTTCGAGCGCTGCCAGGCCAAGGGCTTCCGTCTCGAGCGGTTCGACCGGCGGCAACGACAGCTTGACGCTGACTACCTGGCGAAGGAGACGGTCACGATCGCGCTGCGACACTTTCGCGATTCCGTCCTGATCCCGGGCCGGTGGGATCCGGGCCGAGGCGCCAGCTTGTCGACCTTCTTCATAGGGCAGTGCCTAGTGCGCTTCCCAAACGTCTGGCGCCGGTGGCTGCCCGAAGCGAAGCGTCTTCATGATGACGCAGCTCTTCGCCTCGACCAGGACGTGGCTGAGTTGTCCGACGAACTCGTCCGGTCTAGCTACCTCAGCCAGTCTCCGGAGGCCACTGTGCTGCTCCGTCTGCACGCTCGTGAGATGTTGAACTCCCTCGACCCAACGACCAGCGCCGTGGTGTTCTGCCGGGCGCAGAACTACAGCTGGCAAGAGATCGCCACCCTGACCGGGCTGTCCGTCTCGGCGGCCAAGTCGCGCTGGCATCGGTTGCAGCGTGAGGAGCATCGATAGTGAAACACGAACCCATCGAGTCGATCATCGCGCGTTCGTCGCTTGGCCGGGTCGGCGTCCGCCGGCTCGCCCGTCGCACGCCACCCGACGTGGTGGCCGAGATCATCAGCCAGGTCAGTACACCGCTTCACGAGGTTTCTGCCGGAGCCCGCGACGAATTCGCTCCAGGGGCACCTATTCCCAATGCGAGGACACAACCCCAATCCAACAACACGAGAGGTAGTACCATGAGTCCACGTAATGAACGGCACGTGGTGCCGAACAGCGACGGCGGCTGGGATATCCGCGCTCCCGGCGCTCAGCGGTCATCGGGTCACTTTGACACCCAAGCCGAAGCCATCGACCGAGCCCGCGACATCGTAGGCAACGGCGGGGGCGGTGAAGTCGTCATCCACCGCACTGATGGCCGGATCCGCGACAGCGACACCGTCGCTCCAGGCAACGACCCGTTCCCGCCGCGGGACAAGCGATAGCCACAGCAGAGTCAACGAGACAGTCAAGAGAGAAGCAACCACCGATGGCGGACCGTCGAGCAGACAACGGTCCCTACGTCCCCGACGAGGGCGGCGGCTGGCAGCCGCGGGCGCGCAACAAAGACGGCACCTGGCGCAAGCAGCGTTCGGACGCTGGCAAACCCCGGAAGCCGGGCAAGGGCGGCAACCGCTGAGCCCGCTCGATCCCACCTCCCACCGTCCACCGTCCACAGACCTGATTGGAGAACCAACGATGACCATCACCGAAACCCTCACCAACATGCCAGCCGCGGGCATCCTCGCCAGCCTTGACCTCGACTTGTCGATGGTGCGCATGAAGCTGGCCACGCCGGAGGAAGGCGAGCCGTGGGAACAGGCCAAGCTCGACGTTGCCGAGGCCGAGTACCGGAAGTTCCTTGCGCTCAACCTTGCGTACCCGGACGAGGCCATCGTGCCCTGCCGGCTGGTGGACCAACTCTGGCACCAGCACATCCTCGACACCGCCGCCTACCGCGATGACTGCGAGCGCCTCTTCGGGTTCTTCTTCGACCACTACCCCTACTTCGGTCTTAACGGACCCGAGGATGCCGCGAACCTGCAACGGGCCTACAACGTGACCGTGGAGCTCTACGAGCTCAACTTCGGTCCGCCGCCCGTGGGCGCCTGGGGCAAGGGTACGACTGCTGCCAAGTGCCGTACCGGCTGCAAGCCGGTGAAGTGTAAGTCGGGCACTGTGTAAGCCAGGCACGCCGATGGTGGCTGAGACGTCCGAGTCCTTCGATCGACTGTTTCCGCTTCTGGCGGGAATCGCCGCTAGCGATCTCGGCCAGGAAAGGCAACGCGACTATGAGCGCTGCATGGCGGCATACGGCGTCGCCATGACTGCAAGTCAGCTGCTCGAGTTCACGGTCAAGCTGGCGGCACCATCGCTGACTTCACCCGTCGATGACGAGGAGGCTGCGCAGGCGCAGGTACAGGCCAGCCTAGGCAAGAGCTTCGCTGATGCGATCAAGCTTCTTGTGGTCCTCTTGCCCCACGCCGGTCTCAAACTGGATGCTGACTTCGGACGGCAGTTGCACGGCGTGCGCACCTATCGCAACGGATTGGCCCACGACTGGCTATTCGAAGGGCCTTTCCGAATCATGCAGGGTGACGGTGCATCTGTCCTGCGTGAACTCGAGCAACAAGCCGACCGCTGTGCCGAGCTGACCGAGCTCTTGATCACGACGGTGATCGAGCAGGGGCTAGGGCTACGAGGCCTGAGTCTTCAGCAGCTCATGGCCAGCGCCGACGCCCTGTCGGCATTGGCGCTGGACGGATCCTCCGAGCACCAGCTCGAGATCAAGGACGGAGAGCTGAGCGTGCTCGTCGATCTCCTGACCCGCGCCGTTCAGGACGGTGCAGCCTCAGCCTCGCCGTAACTGCCAGCTACAGCAAGCGTCGAAGCGGAACCACGCATGCCAGGTAGCTGCCGTCTGGGGTGCTCCATTCCATGTGTGCCCCCAGCTTCTCGTTGATGCGCAGCATGGCGTCATTATCTCGATGGACTTCGGAGGCGACTGCGACGCAGCCGTCGTCAATCGCGATGTCGACCAGATGGTCCTTTAGTCGGGTGGCGCATCCCTTCCCGCTGGCCCCGTCGTTACGAACCGCTATAAGGATCGAGCTACAAACCAGGCCGGAGGCGCTGGCCTTCATACGCCAGGCGGCCACCGCGACCAGCCGAGCGCCGTCCCACAAACCGAGCGCCTTGGCGTTGCCCGCTGCCAGTGCGTCGCCGAGCTGCAGCCGCACGAGCTCCTCGACGACATCCGTCCAGGGTTGCTTGAACCGCCGGCACGGGAACTCGCTGAGTTGGTCGGCATCCTCAGCTCCGACCGAACGAAGCTCCAGCTCCTGGGCGCACGTGAAACCCATTGTCGCGTTGACCCATGAGCTCAATGCGATAGGGCAGTTGCAACTGCAGCTTCAATAGCACCGCTCAGTCGGTCGTCGAAGGGATTACCGAGCCGCGCTCGTTCCCGGTCGACCTCACGAAGATGAGCTAGGTAGTCCGGTTGGGCTCTGAAGAACTGCATCAGGGCTTCAGGCGTGATCTCGGCGTTGGTCCGAACCAAGCGATCACCAACTCCGTAAGCCTCGCGCCAGGGTGCCTCTCGGTGTGACTGATCCCGCAGCTGATTGCCAGTCATGCCGCCGTATCGCTCGGAAACGAACGTCAGCACGACCCGAGCCTCGTCACTCAAGATCTGCGGTTCGGGCCGGGGTCGATCGTGCTCATGGTCTACCCAGAACGATCTGACAACCGGTCCCATTTCCCACGCCTCGATGCGCTCCGCAAAGAGCGGTCGCCCGTACCAGGCCAAGTGCCAGCCTTGCGCGTAGTAGAGCAGCTTCTGCAGCTTCACACGACCCATCTTCGGTCGCAGGTCGTGTAGACAGTCGGCGGCGTCATGAGCCGAGACTGGCTCTCCCCAAGATGACACGTATGTAGTTTCACCGACGCGGCGTCCAGCTGCAAGACCTAATGGCCCACGCCTAGTCAGCTTGGTCGACCACCAGCTGTTCCCCGTCAGCCTCTGAGAGGGAGCCGCGGCGCCCCCGAAGTGGAGAACCGGTTGGTCAGGCGCTACGACGTTCGCGGACGTCGACGTGCATCGAACGTTGCCCACAGCTGGCACACACGACGGGCACTCCGGGGCCCGGAGGAGGCACCTGATGCGACTTCACCCCGAGGCGCTGACGTAACAGGACGTCAGATCCATCCGATCCGATGCCGTCTTGGCTGTTGGCCTCGTCCGTGAACCACGCAACCAGGCGGTTGGCTAGAAGCCTGGCCTCGGCACTTGGTGCGCTGAGCACGAGGTCGCCGCCATCAACGACACGGACTCGAACGCCGGCGGACTCCAGAATCTCCACCGTGGGCGCGCCATAGCGGTCAGCGGCAGTGCGATCCGGCAGGGAAGGTGTCATGTCCTAGACCTCGCTCGCAAGCGATGGTAGAGAACCATCAGACGCGAGTGGTGGACCTTCGGCCCGCTAAGCAGCCGGATGGACCTCGAGCACGACGATCGAGGTTTCGGGTAGCTGAAGGAACCCGACAAGATCGCTGGCGACAGCACCGACTTCGTCAGCGGCTTCAGCGTCAGTCGCGTGCTCGATGACGAAGCCGACGACTACCCCCGCGGCGCGTAGGTCGATCACCGATGTCCGCTCGATTCGGTCTTGAACGAGCACCGGCAGCTGAGGGTGCCGACTGACCCCGGCGGGGAACTCGATCTCAACGCGGGCGAACCAGCGCCGGTCCTCTTCGCTCGCCGGCCAAGGCCGCGCATCGTTCGGAGTGTTACTGTCTTGCATATATCAGTGATAAGTGTAACACAATTGAGGCTCGATGGTCCGTCCCCGCCGCCAAGGCCCAAAGAAGAAGGAAGTGATGATTCGGCTCGAGCCGAGTCGCTACCGCCTGCTCAAGGCAGCCAGCAGCGTGTCGGGCACCTCCATCCAGGCCCTCGTCGAACCGCTGATCGACAACTGGCTGAACGAGCGGTGGGAAGGCAGCGAGGCGATCGCGAAGTTCTACGAAGCGCAGCGCCTCGTCGGCGAAGACGCGGCTGCAGACGACTGAGGACCCCACGCGCCCCGTCCTGGGACAGCGAGTGGGATACTTCCGAGCTGCTCTAGCCGGGCCGGCCAGCAAGCCAACCCGGTCGAGGTCGAATCTCAACGCCGGCCTGGCGTAGCTCCTTGGCCACCGTCGTGTGGTGGACATCGAACTGCCCAGCGATGCCGGCGAGAGACTGCCCGGTTTCGTAGAGCTCAGCGGCCACCCGGACATCGTCGGCAGCGAGCACACGGCGTCCGCCACCACGACGCTGGATGCCATGCCGCTGCAGATGACCGGTCACGGTGGTGCGGTGGATCTGGAAGGCAGCCGCCAGCAGCTCGGCGGTCTCGCCGGCCTGGTAGCGCCGCAGCAGGTCAGCCACCTCGTCGGGCGTCAAGCGACGCTGCACCTGCTTGACACGTCTAGTGCGGGGCCCCTCGACCTCGGCCTCGGCGTCCTGTGGCGGTCTTTTCACCGCCGAGAGGGTTCGGATCCACTGGGTTCGAGAACAGCGCGCTTAGGTCCACTGATCGAACTCTCTCGAACTGACACTCTGGGACGCAACGCTGGCCTGCGCAGCGGCACGCCATCATGGCCCGCCGCTAGCGGGCCGCCGCCTTCACCCCTGGACCGGGGGCTGCGACTCGCGCCCGATGTGATCGTGGTCGGCCTCCAGGCCAAGTCGTAGGTGCCCGATGACGACCGCCCGTCCGGTGTTGCTCCGGGCCGTCCGAAGCCGCCAGCGCCGTGGGTGCTCGATCTCAGGCCGAGAGAAGGACTGGCGGAGCTCGCCGCGCTCCACGGGACATTCGTTGGGCACCTCGAACGCGGGCGGGGCAACGTCAGCCTGCACATCCTTAGGCTGGGCTACGGGCTGTATTGCGATCCCGGCGCGGTGGCTCGTGGGCTTACCTATGTGGTGTGAAGACCCGCCAGTTTGGCCGACTTGCTGACGTTCCAGTAGGGCAACGGCTGGCCAAGCTCGCTGAGGGCCTGAGCATCATCCATGAACACGTCGTGGCGCTTGAGGCGGCGCATGACAGCCTCGCCGAGCATGTGCCTGGGAGAGCGGCGTCGTTACTCGGCATCACGGCCACCGAGGAAGCTGGCAAGTTTCTGATCCTGCTCGACGCAGCCCGGCTCGATCAGCAGGATCGTGAAACCGTTCGTGAGCAGCTGCGTCGGGCGGGTTCTCATCTCGCCAAGCACATCTACGCGGAGGCCCACAGCGGCAGTCCGGCTACGTTCGGCGAGGTCGCTGGCTACGTGGAGTCGATGCGGGCAAGCCACTACCTTGACGGCCCGAGAGACTTCGACTGGATCTTCCGGAATGAGCTGATCAGCCGTCGTGAGAGCCTGCTGTACGTCGACCTGGTGGACGGTGAGAACGGCCTGGAGTGGTGGGCACCTGACGTGTACGACCGTCTGAGCCTCAGCGTCTCACCCACCTCGACACGGTTGGTCGGTGCACTGCACCGGACGGGGCTGACGGCACCGCAGACGCTGGCCGCACTGGCCGACATCTGGTCGGGCTTCGAGCTGAAGGACGACACGCACTACCAGGAGCTGCTACCCCGGATTGACGAGTCGTTGGTTCTGGCGGCGCAGTTCGTGGAGACGCCTGTCGATGCGCGCGACATCGAGATCGTGCGGAGCTTCTGGACATTCCCGATGATGGGGCTTGAGGTGAAGGAGGATCCGGTCAGCCGCGCCGACCTCATGGCCGTCAGGCAGGTACAGGAGGAGCGCTGGTGGCGAGAGGAGCTGGGCGAGCTGTGACGACGGCCTCGGCATTGAGCGGCGATGTGGTCGACTACAGCGGCGCCCTCGACGCTGTGCACGCCATGCAGGTCAACGGCGACGGAACCATGCGGGTTGCCCTGGTCGATGGCCGCATCGCAAGTGCCCCGATGGGTCGTACGCCGTTCCTTGCGTCGAGTGCGATCGCGTCCTCGACCTACTTTCCCGCCCTTCTGCGTCTGTGGCTGGAGACCGTTCACGGCAATCACATCGTTCTCGAGGTTCCGGCGGCTGACGACCTCGCACCGCGTCGTGGCCGACCGGCTATCTACCTTGATCAGAACCACTGGAGCACTCTGAGCAAGACCATCCACTCGCCGGAACGGGTACCCAACCAGGACGAGCGGATCGCTGCCGAGCGCCTGATCGCCATGGTGCTCGCCGATGAGTTGATCCTGCCGCTGTCGGCCGGACACGTCTCGGAGACCTGCAAGCAAGTCGATCCCGAGGAGCGCTACCAGCGGGCGCTCACGATGTCTCAGCTCTCCGCTGGCTGGCAGCTGCGTGACCCGCTTGCGCTTCGCAGGCTCGAACTTCGCCGCGTGCTTACCCTGCGCTACCAAGATGTCTGCCTGCTGCAACCGCCGGCCGTCACGCTCGAACCGAACGCCATGCACTCGGCCAGACGGGAAGCAGAGTTTGAGCCCGATCCCAGCCTTCCCGCTGACGCGCGCTGGGTTGTCACCGCCATATCTGCCGTGGGGGGCATGGTCGACACCCTGCTCGACGCCGAGTCGGTGCCCATGCCTGAAGCTTCTGGGTGGGCAGCTGAGCTACAACGCTTCGCCACGTTCCTAAAGGACAATCCGACGGAGCGCGAGATGCGTCGTCGGCGAACCCATGCCAAGTTCATCGTCGATCTCGGCACCGAGATCGCGGAGGAAGCACACGCCGCCGGCCTCCGCCTGGAAGAGATGTCTGATTGGACGCTGCACCAGAGCGAGTCCGACCTACGCGATATGCCAGCCCTTGGACTGTTCCGCGAGGTGCTCCATGAGCGTCTCTGCGATCCCAAGCTGCAATGGGTCAGCAATGACCTTGTCGACATGATGTACCTGACGGCCGGCGCGACCTATTGCGACCACATCGCCTGTGAGCGCCAGCACGCCGCCTTCATTGACAATAGCTTTCGTCGGATGGACATTGAGCGTGTGGCCCATCGGAGCCTGCACAGCCTTGTGAACGCACTCTGAAATCGAAGCTGGCGCCCCTCGAATGCGCTGGAATATGTGCTCAGCGCCCCAGCGTCCACCATCGTCCGATTCGGCCCCGATAGAGTTGCCGCTCATGGCACGCACCAACCGCACCATGTAGGACGAGCACAAGGCAGCATTGGCACTGGGGCGGGAAGAGGGCTGGATGAGCAATCAGAACGAGAGTGTCGACGAGGTCTATGCAGCGATCGATGCTGAGCGCGGTCGGTGCCTGGCGGAGATCCTCGAGAGCAATGCGCACCTGAAGTTGATCGTCGCGGGCCCCGGCACGGGCAAGACCTTCACGTTCAAGGAGTTGCTCAAGCAGGTAGATGGGCCCTCGCTGGCGATCACCTTCCTGGTTGTCCTGGTAAAGGGGCTCTCCGCGTTGGAGTGGGGAGTGAGGGGTAGCTGAGGGTCCACCACGCGGGTCAGGGGTCCCGCCATCGTCGTGGCTGTCTGAAGGCTGCGACGAGAGAGGAACCCCTGACGGTGAGCGACGGTACTGGTCTGGCGG
>JAEUJM010000025.1 GCA_016794585.1 Acidimicrobiales bacterium | reverse complement strand
CGAGGCATCGACGCCGTCCGAACCGAGTGGCTCACCATCCTCACCGGCCACAACCTCACCCTCCTCCACGCCCACCGGGCATGACCCGCCAGGGCACTGCCCGCGCCCCCACCACCACAGCGGCCTAACGAGACAGCCTCTGACAACAGGCCGCCGCGGCCAGAACGACGACCCCCATACGTTCTGGCCGCGAGAACACCGTCGTGACAACAGGCCGCCGCGGCCAGAACGACGGATCCGGGCGGGTGCAGCGACCTAGGTTGAGCGGATGCGCCTGAACCTCTCCGCCGACGAGCTCCTCACGACCACCCGCTCGGTGCGCAAGCGCCTGGACCTCGAGCGCCCGGTCGAGCGCGAGCTGATCGTCGAGTGCATCGACATCGCCCAGCAGGCGCCGACCGGGTCGAACAGCCAGGGATGGCAGTGGATGGTGGTGACGGACCCCGAGAAGAAGAAGGCGCTGGCCGACCTCTACGCAGCGGGCTTCGACCCCTACATCAAGTACGACGGCCCCGCCTACGGCGAGGGCGACCCCCGCACCGACCGCAAGGACGCGGTGAAGGGCTCGGCCACCTACCTGCGCGAGCACTTCCACGAGGTGCCGGCCATGGTGATCCCGCTCCAGGCGGGGCGGGCCGACGGAGCCGAGGCCTTCGGGGCGGCGAGCTACTGGGGCTCGATCCTCCCGGCGGTCTGGAGCTTCATGCTGGCGCTGCGCGAGCGGGGCCTCGGCAGCGCCTGGACGACGTTGCACCTCCCCAAGGAGCGCGAGGCGGCCGAGCTGCTCGGCATCCCCTACGACGCGTACACCCAGGCCGGCCTCTTCCCGGTGGCCTACACCAAGGGCACCGACTTCAAGCCGGCGTCACGGATCCCGGCGGAGCAGCTCATCCACTGGGACGAGTGGTAGGCCCGCCGGAGCGTACGTTGGCGGGGTGACCCTCGACCTCACCCTCGACGAGCTCCTCACCACCACCCGCGCCGTCCGCAAGCGCCTCGACCTCGAGCGCCCGGTCGAGCGCGAGGTCATCCAGGAGTGCATCGAGATCGGCCTGCAGGCGCCGTCGGCGTCGAACACCCAGGACTGGAACTGGATGGTCGTCACCGACCCCGAGCGCAAGCGGGGCCTGGCCGACCTCTACCGCGACATCTTCGAGCAGTTCTACGTCCCGCTGCCGATCCAGCCCTTCGAGCCCGACGACCCCCGCGGCTCACGCCAGGAGGCGGTGCGTTCGTCGGCGATGTACCTGGCCGACCACTTCCACGAGGTGCCCGCCCTGGTCATCCCGCTCCACAAGGGCCGGGCCGACGGCCTCGACGCCGCGTCCGCCGCCGCGTTCTGGGGCTCGATCCTGCCCTCGGTGTGGAACTTCATGCTCGCCCTGCGCGCTCGGGGCCTCGGCAGCGCGTGGACGACGATGCACCTCTACCACGAGCGCGAGGCGGCCGAACTGCTCGGCATCCCCTTCGACGGCTGGACCCAGGTCGGCCTCTTCCCCGTCGCCTACACGAAGGGCACCGACTTCAAGCCCGCCCCCCGCATCCCCACCGACGACCTCATCCACTGGGACACCTGGTAGCGGCTCCCTGGCGACGCTGGGCGATCGTCAGGGAATCGGCGCCGCGCCGGGAAGGCGGATGCCGGCGATCTCCTCGCGGCGATAGGGCAGGTCGAGGACGGCCCGGCGGCCACCCGGTTCCGCGAACAGCGCCGGCCCGGTACCGGTGAACATCGGCGCCCGCATCTCCCGACACCAGAGCACCTCGGCGCCCCGACGCCACCCCGGTTCGAGCGCCCCGATGCGATCGCGCTCCGCGACGACCGAGATCAGGTCGACGTGGGCGGACACGACGTCCTCGTCCCAGGCCGATGGCGACACGTCTGCGTCGCCCTCCACCGACGAGCCGTCGTGGGGCACCGGGTCGTTCCCGGTCCGCCAGAGCGAGGTCTCGCCGTCCGCGGTCACCGCGAAGGGGTCGGCGGCGACCCCGTCGACCCACGTGTTGTAGTGCAGGTGCGGCGCGATGAACGGGAAGAACAGCAGGAACTCGAGACCGGCCGCGCCCGACAGCCCGAGCACCTCGCCACGGGCGACCGACTGACCCTCGACCACATACGTGCGGGCGAGGTGGCTGTGCGTGGTCACCAGCCCCTGCCCGTGGTCCACCATCACGTCGCGCCCGCCGCGGTCCCACTCCTGGGCGACACGCACCACCAGACCGGGCGCACCGGCCACGACCGGTGTCCCGACGTGGCTGGCGAAATCGGTCCCCGCATGGCTGTCGTAGGTCCGCTGCCCCCCGAGGAAGTCCCGGCAGTGGGTGATCCTCACCGAGTAGGGCGAGCCCTCCGGTGGGCGGACGCGGTTGAACAGGTTGAGCACGGGGACCCGACCGTCGGGCAACGGGCGCTTGGTCCACGTGGGGACGCTGATGCGGGCCTTGAACTGGCCGAGCGACGTGCGGTCGAAGCGCACGCCGGGCGCGGTGGGGTCACCCCCGAGCGCACGTCGTGCCGCCGCCCACGCCTCGCCCGCCGGCGAGACCCCGATGGCGTCGCGCCATCGGACCGGCGTCTGGTCGAGCCCTGGAGGCAGTCCGCCGGCCGGCGAGCGGTGGCGCCGAGCACGCGATCGTCGAGCCCGTCCCTCATCCGCCACGGGGAGAGGGTAGCGACCGCCCTATCCCAGGACCGGCTGCTCCCGGCTCGCCGGACGAAGACGGCTCGAACGCCACCCGGCCGCCAGTGTGGATCTCGCCGCGCGTTGGCCGGAGAGGCGGCGAGGGAGGCGGCCGTGAGGATCGGACGCTCGTCCCCTCCTTCGGACGGGCCGGTCGAGGCGAGGCGAGGCGGCCTTCACGGTCCGTCGACGAGGCGGAGGCCGCTGGGGCTGATGGAGGCCTCGGCGTGGGGCAGGTCGACGACGAACTCCGTGCGGTGGGCCGGGAAGACGTGCTCGGACAGCAGGACGGCCCGGCCGTCGGCGTCCTCGGTGACGCGCTCGCAGACCAGCACGGGCGAGCCGGAAGGGATCTCGAGGGCCTCGGCGTCGGCGTCGGACGCGGCGTCGGCGCCGATGGTCTGGGTGGCGCCGCCGAACTCCACCCCGAGCAGGTCGTAGAACGACTTCGCCGCCACCTGGTCGCGGGACAGGCCCGAGCCGAGCGACTCGGGGCACCACACCGTGACTCGGGCGAAGGGCTCGCCATCGGCGAGGTTCACGCGACGAACCCGTAGGACGGTGTCCTCGCCGAGCACGGAGCGCACCCGGGCCGGCGCTCGGACGAACGCGAAGTCGAGGATCCGGCGCTCGGAGGGCACCCCCGAGGCGGCGAGCTGGCCCTCGATGGTGCCGAGCCGGCCGAGGGTCTGGCGTAGGGGGTCGGCGGCGACGAACCACCCGAAGCCCTGGCGGGACTCGACCAGCCCGTCGGCGCGCAACGCCTCGAGCGCTCGCCGGATCGTGACCCGGCTGGCGCTGTACTGTCCGGAGAGCTCGGACTCACTGGGTAGGAGCCGACCAGCCGCGAACTCACCCGCCTCGACCCGCTGACGCAGCTCGTCGGCGATCTGTTGGTAACGATGTGTGCGCACTTGTCTTCTACTTGTATCATGTCCGGAGCACGCAGGCACAGAGAGGAACCTCGCCATGGCCGCTGACCGCACCGAGCACACCGTCACCCCCACCACCCCCGTCGAACTGGTGGAGGGTGTCTACGCCACCCTCGAGGAGCGCGTCGCCATCGGCCGTCGCCGCCTCGGCCGTCCCCTCACCCTGGCCGAGAAGATCCTCATCAACCACCTGCGCGACCCCGAGGGCCAGGAGATCGAGCGCGGCCGCAGCTACGCCGACCTCCAGCCCGACCGTGTGGCCATGCAGGACGCCACCGCCCAGATGGCGCTGCTCCAGTTCATGACCGCCGGCCTCCCCCAGGCCGCGGTGCCCTCCACCGTGCACTGCGACCACCTGATCCAGGCCCGCGACGACGGCAAGGTGGACCTGCTCGCCGCCCTCGACAACAACTCCGAGGTGTACGACTTCCTCGAGACGGTGTCGGCCAAGTACGGCCTCGGCTTCTGGAAGCCGGGCTCGGGCATCATCCACCAGGTCGTGCTCGAGCAGTACGCCTTCCCCGGCGGGATGATGATCGGCACCGACAGCCACACCCCGAACGCCGGCGGCCTGGGCATGGTGGCCATCGGTGTCGGCGGCGCCGACGCCGTCGACGTCATGACCGGGCACCCGTTCAACGTGCGCTGGCCCAAGCTCATCGGCGTCCACCTCACCGGCTCGCTCAGCGGCTGGAGCGCCCCCAAGGACATCATCTTGAAGGTCGCCGAGATCCTCACCGTCAAGGGCGGGACGGGCGCGATCGTCGAGTACTTCGGCCCCGGCGCCAACTCCATCTCGTGCACGGGCAAGGCCACCATCTGCAACATGGGCGCCGAGATCGGCGCCACCACCTCGGTGTTCGCCTACGACGACGCCATGGCGCGGTACCTCAAGTCGACCGGCCGCGAGGCCATCGCCGACCTGGCCAACGCCCACGCCCACGACCTGCGGGCCGACGACGAGGTCCTCACCGACCCGTCGCGCTTCTTCGACGAGGTCATCGAGATCGACCTCGACACCCTGGCCCCCTTGATCAACGGCCCGCACACGCCTGACCTCGCCCGCACCGTGGCCGAGGTCGGCGCCGAGGCCGAGGCGAACGGCTGGCCGACCGAGATCAGCGCCGCCCTCGTCGGATCGTGCACCAACTCGTCCTACGAGGACATCACCCGGGCCGCGAGCATCGCCCGCCAGGCGGCGGCCGCCGGCCTCACCGCCAAGACCGACCTGATGATCACCCCGGGATCCGAGCAGGTGCGCGCCACCATCGAGCGAGACGGCCTCCTGGCGGACTTCGAGGCCATCGGCGCCACCGTGCTGGCCAACGCCTGCGGCCCCTGCATCGGCCAGTGGGCCCGCAGCGACGTGAAGGAGGGCGACACCAACACCATCGTCACCTCCTACAACCGCAACTTCCCGAAGCGCAACGACGGCTTCAGCACCACGCTGGCCTTCGTCACGTCGCCCGAGACGGTCGTCGCCCTGGCTCTCGCCGGGACCCTCGACTTCAACCCCGTCACCGACACCCTCACCAACGCCGCCGGCGAGGCCATCCGCCTCGACGTGCCCGTGGGCGAGGAGCTACCGGCCCTCGGCTTCGACCCCGGCGACAGCGGCTTCATCGCTCCCCCGGCGGACCGCTCGTCGGTCGAGGTCGCGGTCGACCCGAACAGCGACCGTCTCCAGCTGCTCGAGCCCTTCCCGGCGTGGGACGGCGAGGACTTCATCGCCCTGCCCGTCCTCGTCAAGGCGCAGGGCAAGTGCACCACGGACCACATCTCCGCCGCCGGTCCGTGGCTGCGCTTCCGTGGCCACCTCGAGAACATCTCGGGCAACCTCTTCCTCGGGGCCATCAACGCCTTCGACGGCGAGGCCGGCGTGGGCAAGGACCAGCTCGACGGCGAGCGCAAGCCCTTCCCCGAGATCGCCAAGCACTACCACGAGGCCGGCCAGCCCTGGGTGGCCATCGGCGACGAGAACTACGGCGAGGGCTCGTCGCGCGAGCACGCCGCCATGGAGCCCCGCTTCCGCGGGTGCCGCGCCGTGATCTGCCGGTCGTTCGCCCGCATCGCCGAGACGAACCTCAAGAAGCAGGGCGTCGTCCCGCTGTGGTTCGCCGACCCGGCCACCTACGACCAGATCGAGGAGGACGACCGCATCTCGGTGCTCGGCCTCGCGGACCTGGCCCCCGACACCCCGGTCCGCTGCCAGATCGTGAAGCCCGACGGCAGCACCGTCGACTTCGAGACCACCCAGACCTACTCCCCCGAGCAGATCGAGTGGTTCAAGGCCGGCAGCGCCCTCAACATCATCCGCCAAGCCCAGGCCGGCTGACGCTAGAAGCGGATCCCCAACGCGTAGCGGAGGGCGTGGTCGAGCTCGACCACGCCCATCCCTGCGACCCGACCCGCCGGTTCGGGGTCGAGGAGGGCTTTGCGAACCGTCATCAGGTTGTCGCACGACACCGCGGAACGGGCGGGGAGGCCTTCCGCGTCCCCGACGATGACCTCGGAGGCGATGCCGCGGATCGTGCGCGTGAGCGGTGCCACCGTGATGGCGTCGAGCACCGGGAGCGCGGGATCCCTCGTCACGACGCAGAACGGGCGGCGCCCCCAGGGCTCGCCGAGGTCGGCCCAGTGGATCTGACCCCGAGCTACCACCGCGGAGTCGCCTGGCGAGCCATGGCGAGCCCGACCTCGACCACCCACTCGTCCTGGGGCTGACGGCGATAGGCGTCCTGCAGACGGGCGTCGGCCTCGGCCTCATCGACGCCGTCGAGGAACGCTCGTGCGCACGCTCGCAACAACGCGGATCGGTTCGTCCCTCGTCGTTGCGCCACCGCGTCCAGCCCCTCGACCAGCTCGTCGTCCAACTGCACCAGCACCTCTCGTCGGGCCATGGAGCCTATGGTATCACATAGGGTGTTTCATATATTTTCATGATTTTACACGGCCCGATCTTGTCTACCGGAGGCAGAACCAGGGGGAGACGGGGAGACGGGGAGGATTCTCGGAAGCCTGAAGCCGCCGACGCCGGAGTCTCGGTTTCCAGAACCCGATGGCGGCGGGCGGCCGCTCGACGCCCGACGTCACGCCTTCGGGAACCCAAAGGCGCGAACAACGGGGCGAGCGGTGCCGCATCTCGCCCGGCGGCGCCCCCGAGTCCGTGCCCATCGGCGCAGGCCGCCCAATCCGTCGTTCTCGGCACCGTGAAGCCGCCGGCGCCGGCTCGAGCGTTCCCAGAACCGGTCGGCCCATGAGGCCCAGCGTTCTCGGCAGCGGTGTGTGCCCTCACCGGCGTTTGCCTGCCCAGAACGGACCGTGGGAGACAGATCGCCACGCTCCGCGCTCGATCCTGTGAGATCGCCTGAAACCCGACGCAATGGCCGTCGAGTTCCGACAGCTATTGCGTCGAGTTCAGGCAGGTCGGCTTTCGCGGCCTGATCTGACCACACAGCGTGATGCGCCCCACCGACTCGGCCCGGAACCCGGTCGGCGCCGCCTTGAAAAGCGCCTTTTGCCTTCCCCGTGGCAGCAGAGCTGGAGTCGCCGCCGGCCGCGACCAGCGGCTCAGCTGCGCCCGGAACGGTCGAGCAGCGCCTGCGCTTCCGCCGCCGCCTGCGCCATCTCGGGCGCCCGGCGGGCCTCGATACGCGGCGCCACGACCAATGTGAAGAAGATGCACAGCAGGAGTGCGACCAGTGGGAACACCGCTCCGACCGCAACGCCATCGCTGAGCTGACCGACGATGGCGACCACCGACACCAGGGCGAACCCGGCGAGCAGCGCCTTGGACCACCACGAGTCGAACCTCGACCAGCGCCGCTGCGCCTCCCGGTACTCAACGAGCACCTGACGGGCCACCGCGGGATCGGACGACGGCCGTCCTCGGTTGAGCCACGCCCGCGCCGCTCGGGCGCGCCGCAGGTCCTCGAGATCGGGCCAGCGTCCCGTAACCGCCTCTGCACGGCCTGCCTGTGTTCTGTCCGCCCCGGCACCCAGGCTCACGTCGAGTCCTTGGCCACAGCGGCGGCGTCCTCTGGGGCGGGGAGCAGATCACGGCCCACGCCGTGCTCGACCAGCACCCGTTCGGCTTCGAGAAGCACTCCCGCCTGCCTCTCGACACGGCGGCGGGTCAGGCCGGGCCCGAAGACCGCAGCGGCGATGCCCACCAAGCCGCACGCGCCCAAGAAGACGAAGGCCGGTGTCTGTGCATCCCCCAACCACCCGTCCACCAACAACCTCCCGCACTGAGTGATCACGACGACGAGTGCGAGGCGCATGCCACGTGACGACGAGAGCTGCGCCGTGGAACGCGCCTGCTCCGCCGCCGCAATGACCTCCGCGGCGACCAGTGGATCATCCGATCGCTCACCGTGGGCGAGCCAGTTGCGAGCATCGCGGCGGAGCTCGCGGGCCTCACGCCAGTCGCGGAGCGCCCGTGCGACGCCCGGACCTAGCTCGAGGTCGGGATCGTCAGCCACCATTGGATCAGTCGGTGCCGGGGCGGCGGGTGTCTTCGGCGTTGGGGTCGCCGCTGTAGCCCGGCGGGAAGGTGAGCATCAGCTCCTCGTCGGTCGGCTTGCGCCGCTTGCGGGCCTCGGGCGGCAGCAACTTCACGATGGCGGCCATGATCGCCGCCGTGTCGGCATCGGGGTCCTCGCGGCCGAGCTCCACGGGCTCACCCACCCGGATGCGCACCGTGGGCGGATCGGTGAGGTTCAAGACGTTCGGCAGGCGGGCCGAGCGGGGCCACACCTTCTCGGTGCCCCACAGCCCGACGGGGATCACGGGGGCGCCGGTCATCGCCGCCAGTCGGGCGGCGCCCCAGCGGCCGGTGAGCTTGGGCTCGAAGAAGGCCTTGCCCCGGGGGATGGTGCCCTGGGGCATCAGCGCCACCATCTCGCCGGCCTCGAGCGCCTGCGCCGCCGCCTTGAGGGGCTCGTCCGATCCTGTGGCCCGGTCGACCCGGATGCCGCCCATGGCCCGGGCGACCTGGCCCACGACCGGAGCGTCGAACACCTCCTTCTTGCCCAGGAAGCGGACCGGCCGGCCCCGCTTGGCGATGGTCACCGCCACCGCGAGCGGGTCGAAGTAGCTGCGGTGGTTCCCGCAGATGATCGCGGGGCCATCGGTGGGCAGGTTCTCCACCCCCTCGACGTCGAAGCGGGCGTAGGGGATGAGCTCGCTCCGCACCAGGGGCAGCAGCACCTGCTGGGGCTCGACGCCGGCGAGCTTCGGCACCCCTGGCGGCACGTCGAGGTGCAGCACGGGCCAGCGGCGGGCGGAGGCCACGATGGCCAGGCGCACATCGGGGTTGACCGCGGTGGCGTGGCGCACCGTGCTGAGCAGGGGGAGGTCGTAGAAGCTGTCCGAATAGGCCCAGCTGTCGCGCAGCTCGACCCCGTGCGACCGACACCAGGCCTTGACCGCCAGCAGCTTGCCCCGCCCCCATACGAACTCGCCGTCGATGGTGCCGTCGTAGGCGCCGTCGTCACGCAAGCCGTACCGGGTGGCCACGACGTCGTCCAGGCCGAGGGCCTCGGCGAAGGGCTTCACCACGTCGTAGGGGGTGGTCGTGGCCATCACGACGGGGCGTCCGGCCTCCTGGTGCTCGGCGATGAGCAGCTTGGCGAAGGGTGCCACCGACTCGAGGAGCGGCTCGACGATGGCCCGCCCCACCTGCTGGACGGTCGCCCGAGGCCAACCCGACGCGGCCCGGGCCGCCTGACGGGTCAACAACATGCCCGGCAGTGTCTCGCCCACCAGGTTGAACACGTCGAACAGGAGGCCCTCACCGGGCACGTGACGCTCGGGCAGGAGCCCCTCGCGACGCAGCTCCTCGGAGATCACCGGTCCGCTGGCACCGACCAGGAGCGTGCGGTCGAGGTCGAAGAACGCGGCGGTGGGCATGGCGAGACGCTAGCGGAGCAGGGGAAAAATTCGGAAGGGACCGACCGGGGGGCGGTCGGTCCCTTCCATTGGGGCCTGGAGAGCATCGGGGGGGACGGCTCTCCGCGGCCGGCTCGAGGGGGTCCAGGGGGGGACCGGACCAGTTCCCTCGGCTATCTGAGAAACATTGTGAACCGATGCACATGATCTGTCCAACAGTTGTTTGTGATACCCGTTATCGTGGCCGGTGATGGATCTCCGCCAGCTCGCCGCCGTCGCCGCCGTGGCCGAGCACGGCAGCTTCTCCGCCGCCGCTCGAGCCCTGCACACGGTCCAGTCGAACGTGTCGACCCACGTGGCCCGCATCGAGGCGGAGCTCGGCGTCACGCTGATCGACCGTGCCACCGGCCTGCCCACCGAGCAGGGCGAGGCCGTCGTCGCCCGCGCCCGTCGCATCCACGCCGAGCTGGACGCCCTCGAGTTCGACGTCGCGTCCCTGGCCGACGAGATCCGGGGCTCCGTGCGGGTGGGCGTCATCGGCACCACCGGGCGTTGGCTGCTGCCCCCGCTGCTCGAGGCCATGGCCGTCCAGCATCCCGGCATCCACGTGGTGGCCATCGACGCCACCACCACCTCCCTGCTCCCGCAGGTGGCGTCGGGCACCCTGGACCTCGCCGTCGTCAACCTGCCCGTCGACGAGGCCGAGCTCACCGTCGAGCCCCTCTTCGACGAGGACCGGATCCTCATCGCTCCGGCCGACCACCCGCTCGCCGCCCAGGACCGCGCCGGCATCGCCGAGCTCGCGGACCACCCGCTGCTGCTCGAGCCGGTGGGCACCGGCTTCCGCGATCTCCTCGACCAGGAGGCGGCCCGGGCCGGCGTCACCCTCCAGGCGAAGGCCGAGGTCGACGGCATGCGTCTGCTGGCCTCGCTGGCCATCACCGGGTTCGGGGCCGCCGTGGTCCCCGCCACGGCGCTGCCCTTCACCACGAGCGACGAGTGGAAGCAGATCCCCCTCGACGGCATCCCCCACCGCTCGGTCGGCCTCGTCCGACGCCGGCGCGGACTGCCCTCGGCCCCGGCACGGGCGATCCACGCTGCGCTGGTCGACGTGGTGGCCGCCCACGCCGACGCCCAGGGCGGCATCCGCCCCACGATGACGGGGAATTGACCCCGTCAGAACGCCGTCAGGCCAGTCACGGCCGCCATGCCTGCGGGTAGTGTGACCGCAATGCCAGAGACCGTGACGATCACTGACAACCGCACCGGCGAATCGGTCGAGATCCCCATCATCGACGGTGGGGTCGACTCCGAGCAGTGGCGCAAGCTGCTCCCCGGCGTCTGGTTCTACGACCCGGCCTTCATGACCACCGCGGCCACGTCGAGCGGGATCACCGAGCTCGACGGCGAGGCGGGCATCCTCCGCTACAAGGGCTACCCCATCGAGCAGCTGGCGGAGCAGTCCACGTACCTCGAGGTGGCGTACCTGCTCATCCACGGCGAACTGCCCACCGAGGACGAGTTCACCACCTGGAAGCACGAGATCACGTACCACACGTTCATCCACGAGAACGTGCGCAAGCGCTTCATGGAGGGCTTCCACTACGACGCCCACCCGATGGGGATGCTGGTCTCGGCCGTCGCCGCCTTGTCCACCTTCTACCTCGACGCGAAGGACATCTCCGACCGCGACGTCCGCAACCGTCAGATCATCCGCCTCATCGCCAAGATGCCGACGCTGGCCGCCTGCGCCCACCGCTTCAGCGTGGGCCAGCCGTTCGTCTACCCCGACAACAACCTGGACTTCGCCGCCAACTTCCTGTCGATGATGTGGAAGGTGGCCGAGCCCCAGTACGCGGCCAACCCCGTCCTCGCCCGGGCCATCGACACCCTCTTCATCCTCCACGCCGACCACGAGCAGAACTGCAGCACCACGGCCATGCGGGTGGTCGGCAGCTCGCACGCCGACCCGTACGTCGCCACCGCCGCCGCCGCAGCCGCGCTCTACGGCCCCCGCCACGGCGGCGCCAACGAGGCCGTCATCCGCATGCTCACCCAGATCGGCTCGTACGAGAACGTCGAGCCCTTCATCGAGGACGTGAAGGCCGGGAAGGGCCGTCTCCAGGGCTTCGGTCACCGGGTGTACAAGAACTACGACCCCCGGGCGAAGATCATCAAGCGGGTGGCCGACCAGGTGTTCGAGATCACCGGCAAGAACCCGCTGCTCGACATCGCCCTGAAGCTCGAAGAGGTGGCGCTGGCGGACGAGTACTTCACGAGCCGCAAGCTCTACCCCAACGTCGACTTCTACTCGGGCCTCATCTACCAGGCCATGGGCTTCCCCATCGACATGTTCCCGGTGCTGTTCGCCATCCCCCGCACGTCGGGGTGGCTGGCCCACTGGGGCGAGCTGCTCGAGCAGGGCCAGAAGATCGCCCGGCCCCGCCAGCTCTACATCGGCCCCGCCGAGCGCGACTACGTCGGGATCGCCGACCGCTAGGTCGGCACGGAACCGCCGCCGGCCGCCGCCCGCGGTCAGGCGACGTCGATGACGATCTTGCCGACGTTCGCGTTGGCGGCCATGTGCTCGTGCGCCTCGGCAATCCGCGCCAGCGGATAGTGGGAATCGATCACCGGGCGCGCCTTGCCCCGGTCGAACCACGGGAGGACCTCGCGCCCGAACTGCTGGGTCACGGCGATCTTCTCCTCGACCGGCCGGGGGCGCAGGACCGTCCCGATGATCGAGAGCCGCTTGGGCAGCAGCTTGCCGAGGGCGAACGTCGACTGCCCGGCGCCCATGACCCCCACCTGGATGATGCGGCCGCCCGTGGCCGAGGCGTCGATGTTGCGATCGAGGTAGTCGCCGCCGATCACGTCGAGGACGACGTCCACGCCACGACCGCCGGTGAAGTCGCGGGCGGCGGCCACGAAGTCGTCGTCGGTGTAGTCCACGACCAGGTCGGCGCCCAAGGCCTCGCACGCCGCCACCTTCCCGCTCGAGGTGGTGACGATCACCACCGCACCCGTGGCCCGGGCGATCTGGATGGCCGCGGTCCCCACGCCGGACGCGCCGGCGTGCACGAGCGCCACCCCGCCGGGCCGCAGCCCACCCTGGCGGACGAGGGCGTCCCACGCCGTGATCCACACCTCGGGGATGGCGGCGGCGTCGGCCAGCGGCACCGAGGCGGGAACGGGCAGCACCTGACGCTCGTGGGTGACGAGGCGCTCGGCGTAGGCGCCCCCGGTGACGATGCCCATCACCTCGTCCCCCACTTGGGCCGAGCGACAGCGGGCGCCCACCTCGGCCACCCGGCCGGCGAACTCCATGCCCGGGATCTCGTGCCCGGACGCCGGCGCCGGGTCCGGGTAGAGGCCCATGCGCTGGAGGAGGTCGGCCCGGTTCAGGGCCGTGGCCACCACCTCGAGGAGCACCTCCTCGGGGCCGGGCGCCGGGTCCGGCACCTCCCGGAGGGTGAGGACCTCCGGCCCTCCGTGGGATTCGAGCACGACCGCTTGCATGGCGCTCATGTTCGCGGGCGGGCCGCGCGACTGCCACCATGCCCGCGTGGACTTCGCCTTGGACGACGACCTGGAGGCCCTCGCCGCCGAGGCCCGCGCCGTCGCCGAGGAGTGGTCGTCACCCATCCCGGAGGACGGGTGGCTGGTCGGTCACTCACGCGAGTTCTCCCTCGAGCTCGCCCGCCGAGCGTGGCTGGGCATGACCTGGCCGGTCGAGGAGGGTGGCGGGGGCCGTTCATCGATCGAGCGGCTCGTGGTCTTCGAGGCGCTCATCGCCGGCGGCGCACCGGTCGCCTACTCCTGGTTCGCCGACCGCCAGATCGGCCCGACGCTGCTCCGCTTCGGGACGCCCGCGCAACGTGCCCGCTTCCTGCCCGGGATCATCGCCGGCACCGACCAGTGGTGCGTGGGGATGAGCGAGCCCGATGCGGGGTCCGACGTCGCCTCGCTGCGGACCCGGGCGGAGCGCACCGCCGGCGGCTGGCTGGTGAACGGCGCCAAGGTGTGGATGAGCGGGGCGGCCACGGGCGACTGGTGCTACCTGATCGCACGAACCGACCCCGAGGCCCCGCCGCACGCCGGCCTGTCCGAGCTCATCGTGGCCCTCGACAGCCCCGGGATCGACGTCCGTCCCATTCGGGACATGACCGACGCCCGCCACTTCTGCGAGGTCACCTTCACCGACGTCTTCGTGCCCGAGGAACTGCTCGTGGGCGAGGAGAACGGCAGCTTCCGCCAGGTGATGGCCCAGATGGAGCACGAGCGGGGAGGCATCGACCGGCTGATCTCGAACCGCACGCTCTACCGGGACTGCCTCCCGCTCGCCGACCGTGACGACCCCTTGGTGCGCCAGGAGATCGCCGCCCTCGAGACCGGGTACCGCATCGGCCGCCTCCTCGTCCTGCGTGAGGTGCTCGGACAGGCCCCGCCCAGCTTCTCGGCCGCCACCAAGACGTTCTGCACCGAGTTCGAGCAGCGGGTGGCGGCGTTCTGCGGGCGGGTCCTCGGGCCCGCGGCCCTCGTGCACGACGACGGCCTCGCCGGGCGGGTGGCCCGCAACCTCTGCTACGCGCCGGCCTACACGATCATGGGCGGGACCACCCAGATCCTGCGCAACATCCTGGGCGAGCGGGTGCTCCGCCTCCCCCGCGAGCCGCGCCCCACCTGACACCACCCAACCCGGGTCAGAGGCGGCGGAGCTCGATGGGGTCGAGACGCCGCCAGGGCGCCAGGCGGACCCGGACGTCGGTGACGACCGCCCCCTGGGACGACACGATCACCGGGTTGGCCACGACCTCGGCGGCCTCGGGCAGGTCGTCGGCCAGGCGACTGAGACGGGCGAGGAGGTCGGCCAGGGCCCCGCGGTCGACCGCAGGCTCGCAGGCCGCCAGCCATTGGCTCAGCGGTGCGGTGGCGAGGAGACGCTCGATGTCCACGTCGGTGAGGGGCAGCACGCGCAGCACGGCTGGGGCGCCGGTGGCGCCTGCCGCGCCGCCGGCGCCCAGCGAGAGCACACCGCCCACCGCCGGGTGCTGGTGGAGCCCCACCGAGAGGTCCAGTCCCGGCTGCACCATCGCCTGGACCAGCGCCGGCACCATGGCGCCCCCGAGTGCGTCGCTCATGCGCCGATGGGCGCGTCGCACCTCGTCGGGTCTGTGGAGGTCGAGCGCGACGCCGGCGGCCTCCGTCTTGCCGAGCGACTCCAGCCCGGTGGCTTTGAGGGTGACCGGGAACCCGATGGCCTTGGCGGCCTTCACGACGTCGGCGGAGGATCCCGCGAGCCGCCGCGGGGCCACGGCGATCCCGAACGCGGCCAGCAGCGCGTCGGCGTCGGCGGGGCCGAGAACGGTGCCCTCCAGGTGGTGCGCGAGCACCTCCTCGACCAGGAGTCGGGCGCGCTCCTCGTCGACCCCGTCGAGCGGCGGTGGCTCGCCGGCCTCCTCGGCCCGCCACGCCCCGTAGGCCGCCGCGGCGCCCAGCGCCCGCGCCGCGCGCTCGGGGAACGTGAAGCTCGGCACCGCGCCGTCGCCCGGGCTGGGGAGATCGACCGCCCCCACCCCGAGCGCGGTGGCCACGACGGGCTTCCCGCCGATGGGCGCCGTGGCGGTGATGGCATCGATCACCTCCCCGGTGCGGTCGCTCAGCGGCGGGGCGTAGATGACCAGCACCGCATCGACCTCGGGGTCGGCGGTCACCGCCTCGAGGGCGGCCGCGTACTCGTCCGGGCCGGCACGGTGGGTGAGGTCGACCGGGTTGTCAGCCAGCCCTTCGACGGGCATCGCGGTGCGCAACCGGTCGCGGGTGTTCGCACCAAGGCTCGCGAGCGTGAGCCCGGCGCCGACGCAGGCGTCGGCCGCCAGTCGGGTCGGACCGCCGGCGTTGCCGACGAGGGCCACGCGCCGACCCGTGGGCACCGGCTGGTGCAGAAGCACCCGGGCCACGTCGAACATGGCCTCGATCGCATCGACGCGGATCACCCCCATCTGCGCCAGCAGTGCGTCGGCGGTGGCGCCCTGGAGCCACGGTTGCTCCGCCCATCCGGCCATGACCGCGCCGCTCTTCACCGCCACGACGGGCTTCTGACGGCCCACGCGGCGAACGATGCGGCTGAAGCTCCGAGCGTTGCCGAACGACTCGAGGTGGAGCAGGACGAGCCGGGTGCGCTCGTCGTCCTCCCAGTACTGGAGCAGGTCGTTGGCGCTCACGTCGGCCTTGTTGCCGGCCTCGACGAACGTGGAGATGCCCAGGTCGAGCGACTCGGCGTGGTCGAGGATGGCGGTACCCAGGGAGCCGGACTGCGAGAGCAGGCCGATGGGCCCGGGCGACGGGCGCGCCGGGCTCTGCGACGCGTGCAGGCGAACCTGGGGGTCGGTGTTGATGACGCCCAGGCAGTTCGGCCCCACCACACGCATGCCGTATCGGCGGGCGAGGCTGACGAGGTCCCGCTCGGCCGCTGCTCCTTCGGGCCCGGACTCCCGGAAGCCGGAGGACACGATCACCAGGCTCTGGACCCGGGCGCGTGCGCACTCGAGCACCGCGTCGGCGACGAGCGGGGCGGGCACGGCGATCACCGCTTGGTCGACGGGCTCGGGCGTGTCGAGGACGCTGGCGACGGCGGGGATCCCGGCGACGTGATCGGCGGCCGGGTTGACCGGGTAGACCGCGCCCGTGAACCCTGCTGCGACCAGGTTCACGACCACCTCGTGGCCGAGGCGGCCCGGCTCGCGCCCGGCCCCGATCACCGCGACCGAACGCGGTGCGAGGACCCGGGCGACCGACCGGACCTCGGCCGAGTGGCTGCGGGCTTCGACGGCCGCGAGCGCCTCGGCGGTCGGCTCGATGTCGAGCATCACCTCGATCACACCGTCGCCGAACTCGCTGGTGGTGCGGAACCCCGCCTGGCGGAACACCCGGAGCATCTTGCGGTTGGACGGCAGCACCTGGGCACTGAAGCGACGGAAGCCGACCTGGCGGGCGGCCTCGGCCAGGAACTCGAGCAGCACGGTGCCGATGCCGAGGCCCTGGTGGGCGTCGTCGACCATGAAGGCCACCTCGGCCTCGTCGCGCCCGGACCAGCGGTCGTAGCGGGCGACGGCGATCAGATCGTCCCCGAGCACGGCGACGAACGCCATGCGGTCCTGGTAGTCGACGTTGGTGAACCGGTCGAGATCGCTTTCGCTGAGGGTAGGACGCGGAGTGAAGTAGCGCAGGTAGATGCTCTCGGCCGACTGGCGGCCGTGGAAGTCCCGCAGGCGCTCTCGGTCGTCCGGACGGATGGGTCGGACGTGGGCGGTCGAGCCGTCGGCGAGGACGACATCGGACTCCCACTGCTCGGGGTAGGGGTCCTCGTCGGGCATCGGTCCCACGCTAGAGGGCGGCGCGTTGCCGTGGGCCGTAGGGCCGCGAGGGGCGGTCGGGGCCTCTTGCCAAGTGTGGGAACATGGCCACGTGGGGGACCTCGACACCGCCGACCTCGCCACGGGGACCGGAGGGTTCGACGACACCCGCACCCGCGACTCCCTCGCCTTCCGCGACGAGCAGTCCCGCGACGCCATCGTCGACGCCATGCTCGGTCTCTACCACCGCGGCGTCCCCGACCCGACCGCCCTCCAGATCGCCGACCAGGCCGGCGTGTCGCTGCGAGCGGTGTACTTCCACTTCTCCGACCTCGAGACGCTGGCCGTCGAAGCGGTCCGCCGGCAGCGATCGCAGATCGAGCCGTTGCTGGTCCAGCCCGCGGCATCCGGATCGCTCGAGGAGCGCATCACCGACACCGTCGCCCGCCGCTGCGAGCTCTTCGAGATCGTCACGCCGGTGCGACGGGCCGCGCTGCTCATCCGCCACCGCTCCCCCACCATCGACGAGAACCTCGCGTTCCTGTCGAAGCTGCTCCGCGACGAGCTCGCCACCACCTTTGCCGCCGAACTGACGGCGCGCGACGAGGCCCACGGCGACGGCTGCGCCCTGCTCGACGCACTCGAGCTCGTGACCAGCTGGGAAGCCTGGGAGCGGCTCCGCACCTCCCAGGCCCTGACCCGTGACCGGGCCCGCACCGTCCTCCAGGTGACCCTGACCGGACTGCTCCGCGCCTGATCGCCGGGGGTATCCCCCGTCTGGCTTCCCTGGGCCGCGGATCCGTCCGAGCGCTACGAGCGCTACGAGCGCTACGAGCGCTACGAGCGCGACGAGCGCTACGAGCGCTACGAGGCGAGTGGCCCCCTGAGCTGCGCGGCCAACTGGTCGATCAGCGCCGGCAGCTCCTCCTCCGTGCGGGCGACGCCCCAGACGTAGTGGTCGGGCCGCAGGATCACCGCGGCGACGCCGTGCTCGCCCAACCACGCGTCCACCTCGGGGAACCTGGCTGCCTCGGCGGTCCTGGCGCCAGGGCGCACGTGTGGCGTGCCGCCTTCGTCGTCCTCACCCCAGACGAGCGACCATGCACCTGCGTCACTCCTCGTGAGCACCGTGAAGTCGCGGGCGAGCTCGTCGAGCGCGGTGGCGAAGGGGTCGTCGAGGCGGGGGTTGATGAAGCAGGTGCCCGCGGGCGCCACCACGGCGCCGGTGTCGTCGCACTGGAGGACACCGGTCCCGAGGGACGGGAGCATCTCGCCGGGCCCGCCCTTCGGCGCCAGTTCGGGGTGATCCCGGAACTGCTGGTTGCGGACGGCCGCCACTTCCGGATCCAGGGTGCAGATGATCGACCCCATCGACACAGCCAGGTCGATGATCGAGCGCACGTGGGGCGATCGCTCGGTCTCGTAGCTGTCGAGCAGGTGGTCGTCGGCCATGCCGTCCAGCACCCACCGCAGCCGCCAGGCCAGGTTGGCGGCGTCGCGCACACCGGCGCACATGCCCTGGCCCAGGAACGGCGGCATCTGGTGGGCGGCGTCGCCCGCCAGCAGGAACCGTCCGACCCGCCACGGGGACGCGATGAGCGCATGGAAGCGGTACACCGCCGAGCGGATGACCTCGACTGCGTCCGGGTCCACCCACTCGCCGAGCAGGCGACGGAACACCGCGGGCTGCTCCATGAGTTCGGGGTCCTCACCAGGGAGGAGCATGAACTCCCAGCGCCGGCGGTGACCGGGCATGGGGACGAACGTCGCTGGCCGCTGTGGATCGCAGACCTGCTGCACCACGTCGGGCAGGTCGAGGTCGTCCCGGAGCAGCTCGACGTCGAGCACCAGCCACGGCTCGTCGAAGCCGAGGTCGTCGAAGGCGATGCCGGCGGCTTTCCGCACCGTGCTGCGGGCCCCGTCGCACCCGACGACGTACCGCGCCCGGTGGGTGACGGTCTGGTTCCACGCGAGGTCGCGGACGGTGAGCTCGACGTGGTCGCCGCGGTCGACCACGGCTTCGACGTCGTGGCCCAGATGCACGTCGACCCACGGACAGGACTCGGCCGGTCCTCGCAGCGCCGCCTCGAGCTCGGGTTGGTAGAACATCAGCCCGGCGGGCCAGCCGTAGCGCGTGGGCCCCTCGGGAGCATCGAAGCCGAAGAGCTCGGCGCCGCCCCGCGCCTCGAGGAAGTGCATGCCCTTCACCGGCGTCGTGGCCGGCAGCACGGCCTCCGCCACCCCTGCGTCGTCGAACACCCGCATCACCTCGTGGTCGAGGTGGGCGGCCCGCGGAAGCGGGAACACCGTGGTGGAGCGCTCGAACACCGCCACCGAGTGCCCCCACGGGGCCAGCAGCGCCGCCAGCGTCGCCCCCACCGGTCCGAACCCGACGATGGCCACGTCGTGGATGGCGTCGGGGTCGCGGCCTTCGCCGGGAACCTCGCCCGCGGCGGGCGTGCGTCGATCCAGGGGCATGGGGCTCCTCGGCGGGTCAGGCCTCGAAGTGCGAGACGCCGTAGACGCGCTCGATGGTGAGCTCGAGGATCACCCGGTCCACGCCGGCGAGGGTCATCGGAGGCCGGTCAGATCCGGGCCGTGTCCGCGGGCTCGGCGATGACGGGGTTGGCGATGGTGCCCACCCCCTCGATGGTGATGGTGACCACGTCACCCTCGTTCAGGAAGGCGGGCGGCGACATCGCCATGCCCACCCCGTCGGGGGTCCCGCTGGCGACGAGATCACCCGGCTCGAGGGTGCAGACGGTCGAGAGCGTCGCGACCTGCTCGAAGCAGTCGAAGACGAGGTTCCGGGTGTTGGAGGACTGGCGCTGCTCGCCGTTGACCCAGGTGGTGAGGTCGAGGTCGTGGGGGTCGCCGATCTCGTCGGCCGTGACGATCCAGGGGCCGATGGGCCCGTGGGTGTCGAAGGACTTGCCGAGGTTCCACTGCGGCGTGCGGAACTGCCAGTCGCGGGCGGTGACGTCGTTGACCACGAAGTAGCCGGCGATGACCTCGTGGGCGCGCTCGGCCGGGACGTGGCGGCAGGGACGGCCGATGATGAAGCCGAGCTCGCCCTCGTAGTCGACCATGGTGCTGGCCCGGGGCAGGTGGATCGGGTCGAACGGGCCGGTGACGCAGCTCACCTCCTTGTTGAAGAACACGGGGTGCTCGGGGGTGGGCATGCCCGACTCGGCGATGTGGTCGGCGTAGTTGAGGCCGATGGCCATGAAGTTGCGGGGCCGGGGCACCGGGCAGCGCAGCTCGACCTCGTCGAGCGCCAGCCGCGGGGCGGCCGCCGCAGCCGCCTCCGCCGCAGCCAGCGCGTCGGCGCCGGCCGCCAGCAGGGCCACCGGATCATCGGGGACCTCGGGGGCAGCGGCGGCGAGGTCGACGACCTCGTCGCCGACCACCACCCCGCCCCGCTCGCGACCATCGTGGGAGAACCTCGCCAAGCGCATGCCCACAGATTCGCACGCGGCGCGGGCAACCGCTTCCGGCGCCCGCTTCAGGCGTCGATGGTGCTCTGGCCGCCGGTGCCCCACCAGCTGGCGGTGAGGGTCATGCCCGGGCTGTCGGTCCAGGGCTCGAGGGTCTCGAATACCCGCTTGTAGGCCGTCCGGGCGATGTACCAGCACCCGTCGCGCTTGACGTACTCGTCGGTGTAGAACGCCGCCCCCCGGATGATGATCTTCCACTCGGCCTCCACCACGACGTCCTCGAGCGCCCAGGTCCCGGTGGCGGTGTCGGCGCCCGTGAGCTCGATCTCGGGGTGGTGCATCTTGTGGCTCGAGAGGAAGTGCTCGGAGGCCATCGAGCTCGACAGCCACGCCATGATGTCGTCGCGGCCCTCGTGGTGGTACTTGCCGGCGCTGTAGCTCGCCACGCAGTCCTCGGTGAGCAGCGACGCGAGCTCGTCCCACTCCTTGGTGTCGACGCAGCGGGCGTAGGCGTACTTCAGGCGGCAGATGGCCTCGATGTCGGCGAGCTGCTCGGGGGTGTGGGGTTGTCCTGGCCTCATGGCCGCCGACGCTACCGGCCCGTCGCCGTGCCGGCCGCCGACGTCGGCGCTCGGTCGGCCGAGGGTCCGGGCGAGCCCCGGTCGAGGAGTAGCGTCGCCACCGTGAGCCGCCGCCGCGAGCGCCCTCCCGTCGCCCGTCGCACCGTCGACCGGGTGCTCGCCGGGCTGGCGCTCGTCCTCCTGCTCGGCTTCTACCGCCGCGTCGAGGTGCACCCCGAGCGCCCCGAGCTGGGCCGTCGGCCGGTGCTCGTGGTGTCCAATCACTTCAACGGTTTCGTGGACCCGGTCATGCTCGTGCGGGTGCTGGGGCGCGTGCCCCGATTCCTGGCCAAGTCGACGCTGTGGAACGTGGTCGCAGCCCGCCCGTTCCTGGCGCTCGCGGGCGTGATCCCGGTGTACCGCAAGGTCGACGTCGGCGACGGCACGGCCAAGAACGACTCCACCTTCCGGGCGTGCCACGAGGTGCTCGCCGAGCGCGGGGTGGTCGCGATCTTCCCCGAGGGCACCACGCACGACCGCCCCCAGCTCAGCGAGGTGCGCACCGGCGCGGCCCGCATCGCCCTGGGAGCGAAGGAGGCCGGCGTCGAAGGACTGGTCATCGTGCCGATCGGGCTCACCTTCGACGACAAGATCGCCCTGCGCTCACGGGCGCTCGCCCAGGTCGGCGAGCCCTTGGACCTCGACGCCCGCATCGGCGAGTTCGTGGACGAGGGCACGCCCGTCTCCGAGCACGACCACGCGGCCGTCGAGCGCCTCACCACCGAGATCACCGCCCGCCTGCGGGCCGTGTCCCCGCACTACGAGGACCTCCGGGAGCAGCAGGCCCTCCGATACGCGGCCGAGGTGTCCCTGCGGCGCCACGACACCGGCTGGGAGTACACCGTGCCGCTCGGCGAGCGTGAAGTGCTGGCCCAGCGCCTCGCCGACGCGCCGGCCGACGACCGCGAGCGGGTGCGCCGGGCGGTCGCCGACTACAACCTCGACCTCACCGGCGCCGGCCTCCGCGACGGCGAGCTGGTGGCCGGCTACCGGCCGACGAAGCTGCTGCGCCATCTGGTGGGTACCGCCGTGCTGGTGGCCGTCGTGGCCTCGCTCTCGCTCATCGGCGCCCTGGTGAACCTCATCCCCTACACCCTCGTGCGGGCTGCCAGCCGGCGGGTCGCGGCGCCGGTCACGAAGGGGACGGTGCGCCTCCTCGTCTCGCTGGTGGCGTTCCCGCTGACCTGGTGGGTGTTCGCCATGATCGTCGCCGACGGCTGGGAGGCGGTCCTGTTGGCCACCGTGCTCACGGCCGTCGACGGGCTCGTGGCCGTGTTCGCCTTCGAGGCCATCGCCCGTCTGCTGCGGGACTACCGCTCGTGGCGCAGCGTCGCCGAACGACGGGGCCTGCTCGACGTGGCCCAACGGCGACGCGAGGAGACGGTGGCCGTCATCGACTCCGTGGCGGCCCTGGTGGCGAGCCCCGCACCTCAGGTGGTGGAGGCCTCGCCCGCGCCCTGACCGTGTGCGGCGCCGGCCTCGGCCACCCGCTTGAAGCCCTCGTTCTCGGTGGCGATGGCCTTGCGCAGCGAACGGCCGGCGACGAGCCCGAACAGGCCGCTGGCGAAACCCTCGACGTCGAGGGTGAGCCGGTTGCGGCAGCCGTCGCCCTCGGCACTGAGGTGGTGACCGCCCCGCAGCCGCAGCGGGCCGAGTGACGTCTCCCACTCGAAGCAGCTGGGCTCGTCGAGGCGCGTCACCGTCCACACCCGAGCCGACTGCGCGGGTTGCTTGATGCGCGCCTGGCTGCCCACCGCGAGGTGGCCGTCGCCGAGACGGGTGACCTCGGTCATGGTCGGCGTGGCCTCGGGCCACCGCTCGACGTCGAGGGTGAGGGCCCACACGCGGTCGACCGGGGCGTCGATGAGGAGATCGTGCTCGAGGTGCATGGGCCGAAGTGTACCAAGTGGTACACTCCCGTCAATGGGAGCCGCCCGCGACGAGCTGCTGGCCAAGGTGATGGACCACGTCGCCACCCACGGTCTCGCCGACGCCAGCCTGCGCGAGATCGCCGACGCAGTGGGCACGAGCCATCGGATGCTCAACTACCACTTCGGCGGGCGGGACGGCCTCGTCGCCGCCATCGTCGCGGCCATGGAGTCCCAGCAGCGCGAGTTGCTGGTCGCGTTGGCGGACGGCGCGTCCTCCCCCGCCGACGTGGTCCGCGCCCAGTGGGCCGAGCTCAGCAGGCCCGAGGTACGCCCGTTCATCCGGCTCTTCTTCGAGGTGGTCGCCCTCGCCCTGCACGGCCGGCCCGGCACCGAGGGCTTCCTCGCCGGGCTCACCGAGCCGTGGCTCGAGGTGGCGGGCGGCGTCGCCGGGGGCATCGGGGCCGAGGTCTCGGCGGACGAGCTGCGCCTCGGCATCGCCGTGATGCGCGGCCTGCTCCTCGACGCGGCCGCATCCGGCGATCCCGCCGCCGCGGGCGCCGCCCTGGAGCGCTTCCTGTCCATGTGGCAGCCCGGCGAGGGCGAGCCACCCCGCGTCGGGGCACGCTGACCGTCACGACCTACCATGGCGCCGTGGACGTGGTGCCGGCAGCGACGGACGAGGCCGCCGACGCGCCGAGCGCGGCGCCGGCCCGCCGCCCGCGGCCGCCGTGGGTCGCCCCGGCGGTGGTCGGCGCGGCCGCCATCGGCGCCTGCGCCCTCGTGCGCTTGCTGGACCCGCCCGCCACCGAGGGCAACCCGCCTTTCTGCCCGTTCAAGATGATGACCGGCCTGGACTGCCCCGGATGCGGCGCGACGCGCTCGCTCAACGTGCTGTTGCAGGGCGACGTGGTCGCGGCCGCCGACCACAACCTGCTCTTCGTGCTTGCGCTTCCCGTGGTCATCGTCGCCTTCGGCGTCTGGACCGCCCGGCGCCTCGGCGTCCGGGCCCCGTCGCTACCGGGCCCACGGGCGTGGTTGCCCGTGACGGTCGTGGCCATCGCCCTCTTCTGGGCCCTGCGCCTCCTGCCGTGGGACCCCTTCACCTGGCTCGCCTCCGGCCTCACCTGAGCGGAACCCCCGGGCGCCAGTCCCGCGGGCGCAGGGCCGTGGGCCGATCGGCCCTTCCCGCTCCACTCCGATCCGGGTCGTGCCGATGGGACTCCGGCTCGGGGCGGTGGTCGCCTCGCCAGGAGGTACCGCCGTGAAGAAGACGCTCGCCCTGCTCGCCCTCGTCGCCGGCCTGGCCGGCCTGCTCGGCGCCGGGGTCGCCGTGGCCGCCGTGGGCGCCACCCACGATCCCGCCCCGGAGGCGGCGCCGGCACCGACGGAAGGCGTGAACCTGGCCGAGGCGCCCACCACCCGGGTGGCGGTCTGGGTCGACGGCACCGGATCCGGCACCTACACCGTGATGCGAGGGAAGGGCATCGTGGCGGTGACCAACCCGGTCGACGGCTCGTGGTGCATCCGCTCGCTCGTCCCCGGGTTCCACCCGCGCCGGGTGGTACCCGTCGTGAGCGTCGAGTACTCGCTCTCCGAGACCAACGACGCCGCGGCCCAGTGGCGCTCCGGTCGTCCCAACTGCCCCGCCGGCACCATCGAGGTCCACACCTTCAACACCGGGACCGGCATCCCGGACAACACGGTCGCGTTCACGGTCATCATCCCCTGATCGCGGCCACGCCCGGTGGCGCCGGCGCGAGGTTCGCCGCCGGCCCACCGGGAGCACCGCGTCGCCGGGCCCCGCATCGCACGGTGTTACCGTCGCCGCGCCATGACGGACATCCCCAGCCAGCTCCACTCCGTCCCGAGCCGCCTCGGCACCACCGCGCACTACGACGACGGGGTCTTCACGATGTCGCTGGAGCCGACGCCCGAGACGCTCCACCACGGGATCGTCCGGGCGAGCGCGCTCTCGTTCCTCGTCGACGCCCTGGCCGGCATCAGCCTCGACCAGGACGTGGAGGCGTGGACGCTGACCACGGACCTCTCCCTGCGCATGCTGCCCGTCCCCGCCCTGCCGCGGGTTCTCGCCACCAACACGATCGTCCGCCGGGGCCGACGCTCGTCCACGTGCACCGTCGAGGTGCGCGGTCCGGCCGACGAGCTCGTGGCCACGGGAGCCATCAGCTTCGCCACCGTGCCGCGCAAGGACGGCGATCCGCCGAAGCCGACGGTCTCGTTCGCGGAGGCCGCCCGCCTGTTCCGTGACCGCCCGACGCTCGACGCACCGCTGCGGGAGGCGGCGGGCGTGCGCGTCCTCGATGCGGGGGCCGGCGTCGTCGAGGTGGACGTGACGCCGTCGCTCCAGAACCCCGCGGGCACCCTCCAGGGAGCGATGGTCGCCCTGGTGGCGGAGTGCGCCGTCGAGGAGCTCGCCGGCGCCCGGGCGGGAGCGCCCGTGATCGTGACCGAGCTGGACCTCCGCTACCTCGCCAAGACCGGCGCCGGCCCCGTGCGCTCCTCGTGCCGGCCGCTCGGCGACGGCCCCGAGGCCCCGGTCGAGGTGACGCTCACGGATCGATCGGTCGACAGGGTCACCACCCACGCCTACGTGCGGGCGGTGGCGCTGCCCTAGGCGAGGCGGGACGGCGGCCCAACCGCCGTTGACTACCGTGGGCGCGCCGCCGGGCCGACCGGCGCCGGAGTCGCAACGCGAGGAGCACCGCCGTGGACGAGACCGTTCGCCAGCACAAGTTCGTCCTGGACGAGTCGGAGATGCCGACCGCCTGGTACAACATCGTCCCCGACCTGCCCAGCCCGCCGCCGCCGGCGCTGCACCCGGGCACGCTCGAGCCCGCCGGGCCGGACGACTTCGCCCCGCTGTTCCCGATGGACCTCATCCTCCAGGAGGTCTCCACCGACCGCTTCATCGAGATCCCGGGGGCGGTGCAGGACGTCTACCGCCTGTGGCGGCCGAGCCCGCTCTTCCGCGCCCACCGCCTCGAGCAGGCCCTCGGGACACCGGCGCGCATCTACTACAAGTACGAGGGCGTCAGCCCCGCGGGCAGCCACAAGCCCAACACCGCGGTGCCGCAGGCGTACTACAACGCCAAGGCCGGCATCCGGAAGCTGACCACCGAGACCGGCGCCGGCCAGTGGGGCACGGCGCTGGCCTTCGCCTGCGCCCTGTTCGACATGGAGTGCGAGGTCTGGCAGGTCGGCGCCAGCTACGACCAGAAGCCCTACCGGCGCCTGATGATCGAGGCCTTCGGCGCCGCCGTGCACCGCTCGCCCTCCCCGCTCACCGACGCCGGCCGGAAGTACCTGGACGAGGACCCGCACCACCCCGGCTCGCTCGGCATCGCCATCTCCGAGGCGGTCGAGGTCGCGGCCCAGGACGAGGCCATCCGCTACTCGCTCGGCAGCGTGCTCAACCACGTGCTGTTGCACCAGACGGTGATCGGCGAAGAGGCCCTGCGCCAGCTGGCGAAGGCCGGCGAGTCGGGCCCGGACGTGATCGTCGGGTGCACCGGCGGCGGCTCCAACTTCGGCGGCCTCGCCTTCCCCTTCCTGCGCGAGAAGATGGCCGGGAACATGGACCCGACCATCCGTGCGGTCGAGCCCGCCTCGTGCCCGTCGCTCACCCGCGGCGTCTACGAGTACGACTTCGGCGACAGCGCCGGCCTCACCCCGCTCATGAAGATGCACACGCTCGGCCACGACTTCGTGCCCGACCCGATCCACGCCGGCGGGCTGCGCTACCACGGCATGTCCCCGCTGCTCAGCCACATCTACGAGCTCGGCCTGATCGAGGCCTTCGCCGTGCCCCAGACCGAGTGCTTCGCCGCCGGCGTGCAGTTCGCTCGCACCGAGGGCATCGTCCCGGCCCCCGAGCCCACCCACGCCATCGCTGCGGCAATCCGGGAAGCCCAGAAGGCCAAGGAGACCGGCGAGGAGACGGTGATTCTCACCGCGCTGTGCGGCCACGGCCACTTCGACCTCGCCGCCTACGACGATTACCTCGGCGGGCGCATGGTCGACGAGGACGTCACCGAGGAACGCCTCGCCGCCGGCCTCGCCACCCTCCCCTCCGTCGGATAGCCGCCGGAGGGGCCGGTCAGGCCGGCGGGAAGCTGAACAGGAAGATCTGGGTGCCGTAGGCGACCAGGCGGGGCTCGTCGGCGCCGTCGTCGCCGCAGTCCCAGAGCGCCATGTCGGCCGAGGCGTAGCCCTCGCCGGCGTGGCGCGCCCGATTGTGGGCCAGCAGCCAGGGCGACCGCCACGCCTCCAGCACGTGCAGAGTCAGGTCGACGCTCGGCGCGAACCACTCCCGCTCGCCGGGGCCGAGCTTCTCGGCCACGGCGCCGGGCATGGTGTCGACGAGCACGGGAAGGCCGAGGGGGTCGAGCGAGCCGTCGTCGAGGTACGGCGGGTCGTCGAAGCGCACCCACTTCACGTGCTCGGCCCGGTCGGGGACGTACTCCTCCCACGGGGCATGGCCGGCGATGGCCCGGCCTTCGACGAGTCGGTCCCAGAAGGCCATGGGCGGGAAGGGCTCGACGTCCGGGGGCGGCGGCTCACGGAACGACCGACACGCCTCGGGTGGGGGCCGGTCGGCGGGCGGCTCGAGGTCGGTGAAGTGGAACCCTCGCCGCTCGGCCCCGAAGATGGCGGTGGTGAGGTGACCGCGGGCGGCGCCCGGATTACGGACCTCGGCCCGAGCGTGCGACATCGACCGCCCTCTGCGCAGCACCTCGACGTCGACCTCCACCGGGCCGGCCGCCACCTGCCCCACGAAGCTGGTGTGCAGCGTGCGGAGGCGCTGCTCCGGGTGGTCGAGCTCGGCCTGCATGGCCCGCACCGCGATGGCGGTGACCACCCCGCCCTGGGGCAGCGGGCGCAGCACCCAGTCCTCGTCGATCGTCGCCCGGTACCGCCCCTCCCCCTCGACGTCGACCCGCGTGCCGTCGAGGAACGGGTTCGCCATCCCCGCACCGTGCTCGCCGCCGCCCCCCGGGAGCAAACGAGTTCCGACGGAACGCCCCGACCGGGAGGTTCCGCCCTCGGGCCGGCCAAACCTACGGTGGTGCACCCATGACGCCGTCTGCCTCGCATGGCGACCCGAGCCGATCCGCGCCAGCGACCCTCGCGACGATCGAGGCCGCCCTGCGGGCGTGCTGGGACGAGCGCACCTGCGACCCGGTCGACCTCCCCTGGTCCAGCGACTACCCCTCCAGGGGCCAGTGCGGGGTGACCGCCCTGGTGTTGAACGACCTGCTCGGCGGCGATCTGATGGTCGCCGAGGTGCTCTTCCCCGACGGCAGCCGTCAGGGCTGGCACACCTGGAACGTCTTCGGCGACGGCCTGGAGGTCGACCTCACCCGCGACCAGTTCCGAGCGGACGAGGCGATTCAGCCCGGCGACCGGATCACGCGCCCACCTGGCCGCCCGAGTCGCGAACCCGAGCGCTACGAGCTGCTGAGGGACCGCGTCCAGGCAGCGCTCTCCCTCGACCGGCTCGGGTGACGGCTTCCGCTACTCACCGGCGGCGAGCAGGGTGAGCTGCAGGAGGAGCATGGCGACGAAGAACAGCAGCCCGACGCCGGCGAGGATCATCCCCGCAAGGGCGAGCTCGGCACCCCACTCACGACCGTCGGACGCCGCGATCTCGTTCCTCGCTTTGGTGCCGACGACGAGGGCGGCGATGCCGAGCGGAAAGCACCCGAAGGCGCTCCCGCCCAACGCGAGCGCAACGATCGCGTTGACGTTGGCCTGACGTCGCGGCGCCGGCGCGGCCACGACGCTCGCACAGTTCCAGCAGTAAGCGCCGCCGGCCACCAGGGCGGCGCCGCATTGGTGGCAATGCCGCACTTGTGTGTCAGGCGTATACCCGCCGCTCGCACTCATCGACGTCGACCGTACTCCCAGCTCGATGCGTCCCGCGGGGGCTCCACCGAGAGGGCATCCGAGCTCATCGGCCAGGCGTTCGCCGAGGCCCCCACCACAACCATGGGTACCGACTGCCCGTGGGGGTCACTCCCGCCGAAGCAGTCGATCGGCCCCAACGGGATAGGCCGACCCCCGCCACCACTCACCGGGACAGCCGCGACTTGCTCCTACTTGGACAGGTGGACGTCGACGAGGACCTGAGCGTCACCCGCGTGGTACCCGCCCCGGTGTGCAAAATCGCTGAGACCGCAGGCCCGGGCCACTGGTGACCCGAACGAGCTCCGCCACTGGGCCGTGTCAATGCTGTCGGCCCGCGGCAGTCCCGTTGTCTCGGTGACTGGCCACTAGTCTGGTGCAGCTTGGCACTGTTGATCCAGGGAGCTGTTCATGATGGGCCGAATATCGAGGGTCACCGGGCCCGCAATGGCTCTGTTGATCGTGTGTGGCTCACTCGCCGTCCCCTCGGCGACCGGAGCCCTCGGGACCGCAGGGACGCTGGACCCGACGTTCAGTGACGACGGCCGGGTCGAGACCGATCTGAAGCCAGGCGACCACGACCTCGCCCTCGGGGCCGCAGTCCAGCCAGACGGAAAGGTGGTCGTCGTGGGGCGTGCCGGCGGGCAAGGAGGGCGTGCATTCGTGCTTCGCTACACCACCGTCGGCGAACTCGATCCGACGTTCAGCGGCGACGGTCGGGCCTTCATCAACCTTTCTCCCGGGGATGACCTGGCGACGGACGTCGTGGTCGACAGCACGGGCTCCATCGCCGTGTCCCTCACCGCTTCGGACTTCCAGCAGGTCGGCATGGCTCGCTTCCTCCCCGACGGCACCCTCGATCCGTCGTTCAGCGGCGACGGCAGAGTGGTCACCGACTTCCGGCCCGGCTTCGAGTACGCCTACGCGCTCGTCGAGGACAACCTCAACCGGTACTACCTGGGCGGCGGTGTCGACGGCCACGGCGGCCAAATGGCGGTGTTCAGCTATCGCGACGACGGGTCGGTCAACGACTACTTCAGCGACTCTGGTATGCGCACCGCCAACTTCGGGCCGGGACAGGACTCCGGGTACGCCATCGGGGTGAATGCGGAGGACGGGGTGTACATCGCCGGGCCGTCGCGAACGAGCGCCGGAACCGACGTCATCGCCATCGCCCGCATGAGTCGGTTCTATTTCAACCTCGGACTCGACCGCGCCTTCAGTGATGACGGCAAGGCCGTCTTGGACATGACTCCGGGCTACGAGGACGTCGTCGACCTGGAGCTCCAGGGACGAAAGGTGGTGGTGGCGGGCGAGGCCAACCGCCGGATCGGTCTGGCACGGTTCAACATCGACGGGACCGTCGATACCACCTTCGGCGACGGCGGAGTCCGCATCACGGATCTGCAAGGCAACGCAGAGTTCGCCCAGGCCGTCGAGATGCAGCCGGGCGGCCCTCTCGTCGTCGCCGGGCGCATGAGTGGCTCGGGAGGAAGGATGCTCGTGGCCCACTACGACGTCAACGGCACACTGGACCCGACGTTCGGGGTCGGCGGCATCGCATCGGCCAACTTCACCAGCGCCTGGGACATCGCCACCGACGTCGCACTGGCGCCCGACGGTGCGATCTTCGCAGCGGGAAGCGCCGACAGCGACAGCCGCGTGGCCGTCGCCCGCTTCCTGGCCAACTGACCTGAACCTACGCCGAGTCACATCACCGGCGTACCTCCAGTGCAGTCGACACGCGAAGGGACGACCATGAAGTCTGATGACGAGAACCCCTACGTGGAGTACCGGGACGGCCAAGGGTGGATCGACGTCGTGCCCGAGACAGAGGAAACCTCGTCGGATCCCAAGGAATGCGGGTGACAACACTCGAGTACCGGGCTCAGAGGGTCCAGGCACTGGCCAGAGTCCACAAGATGCGGCGCTTGGGCTTGGTCGGTGGCGTCGACAACGCTGATGGCAGCATCACGCTCTGGCGTGAGGATCTCCATGGGGAGGTGGTGCCCGACCGGGTCGATCTTCAGGCGGGGGAGGCGAGCTACCGGGCCGCCGAGGAACGCAACGATCTGCCCTGGTGATCGAGCACCGGCTTCCGAGTCCAGGGTCGTCCGCCGAGATCGGACGCCCCCGAGCGCGACGAAACCCCAGCGCCGGCGGCGGTACGACCGCTGCTGACCTGGGGTTTCTCGGGTGGGCCGTACAGGACTTGAACCTGTGACCCCCTGCGCGTCATGCAGGATCGGTCCGTCCACCGGAGTCCACTGAAGTACGTTTCCGCTGGTCACAGCGTTGCGGCCGTCCACCGGCGTCCACCCCAATCGGCCGAAGTCGACCCACTTGCCTGTCAACTTGCCTGTCAGAGTCACCTTCGCGCCCCTGCGCCCGACGAGCGTTGGAACGGTTGTTGCAGGATCGGAAGCGTGATGAGTGCATGACTCGCCTTGACCTCCTGAGCGGCTCCAGCCCAGACTTGGCCGGTACTGGCGACATGCCGATCCCCTCGGGATCGGGTGTTCATGGCATGGCTTCGACAGGTCGGATCGCCAGCGACCTCCCTACGAACTCGAACCCTAGGAGAAGCCATGACCGTCCCCCTCCTCGACTCGGGCGCGGGCGAACCCGACCCACCTGTGTTCGGAGAGACCCCATGTGATCTGTGCCGCGGAACGACCGCCCGTGGCATGTACTGCGGCCGGTGGGACCTCACCCTTCCGGACCTCGATGCTGCCGGTCGCACCGGCCTGCGGTGCCTCGGCCACGACGTGCCCTCTGAAGCCGACTCGTTCAGCCTGGTAGCCCGGTACCTGTGCTCGGACTGCTACGCACGGATGGAACCAACCAGGGACTGAGCTACCGCCGCGAACCCTTCCGCCCGCCCGCACAGCGGCAGCGGCTCTCCGAGTGACCTTTGCCGTGTGAAGGCCCTCCACCGACATCCGGCCTTTCCGGTCACCACGGGTGGACCCCGGAGATGCCCGGGATAAAGGGGTTCTTGGTACCGGACGCGACGGACGACGACCGGCCCGAGCGGAAGCTCCCGCGGCCTGGTCACGGCCTGAGTACTCAGGTTAGGCGCCGAACACCGGACGAACCGCCACGGCGCGGCCGCCCCGCGCCAGGCTGTACGACGATGCCTGACCGCACCTTCACCGGCCCGCCCGTCGAAGAACTGCCAAGCCTTTCCGCCGCACTGGTGGAGGAGGTTGACCGTCTCCTGTCATCACCGCGCTGGCGGCTCCTGATGCACTCCTCGACAGTGAGCCACCACATTCACGCGGCCGCATCCCTGCGCCACGTTGCGGTACTCCTGACCGATGTCGCGGACGCTGTTGAAGCTCACCGTGAGATCGCCGTTCGCGTTCTCGGCAGAGCACACATCGAGGCGTGGCTGATCGGCATGTACGTGGTGGTCTACGGAGACGATGCCATCGCCGACATCGAGGCGGGGTACGTCCGTGCGATCTCTGCCCAACACAAACGGCTCGCCGAACACGACGAACGACGGCGTGCGGAACTCGCGGACGCGAAGCGCCGGAACAAGGCGATCCGGTCACAGAATCGGAACAGGCGACGGTGGAACGACGCGCATCCGGACGACGTACCGAAACCGTTCACCGAAGAGGTGCCTCTGCCATCCCGCCCTTCGATGGACATCGACCTGCACTCTGCGCTCGCGGACGGAGCACCCGACCTTGGCGATCCGCCTCCCCTCGCGCTCGCTGGCGTCGCTGCTCGCCTTGCCGAACACGCGCGGACTGAGGAGGGACCGGACGCAGTGCTGGATGTCGTCTACGACCTCGGCTACCGCGGACTGTCCTCACTGGGGGCACACCCGACGCTCTGGGTTCTGAACGCGTACCTGGACTTCAAGCCGACAGGCGCGATGGTGGGCACAATCGCCACGATTAACGCCAGGTCGATGGCGGATGCGATCCTCGACTCAGCGGTCCACATGACGGCGGTGCTAACTCTCAAGGTGATCGGGCTAAGAGCGGACGATGCACCGGTCGCCCAATCAATAGTCGCGAGGTACGCGTACGAGACGGTCGACGGGACTAGCGCACCCTGACCAGTGGACGACCTCGGTACGCCAGCCCATCACTTCTGACATCAGTCGATAGACGTACCTAGACCCAGCGATTCGGGCCGAGCCTCACAAGTAGTATCGCAGCGTGATCATCCTTCGTGAGTTCCTGTACCGGCAGGACGATCTCGTCGCACAGTTCTTGGAGCAGCTTGAAGGCGGCGAGTTCGACGAGCAGCACATCAGGGAGCAAGCAACTCGCGCGACTGGAGTCGGTGCCACTGCAAGCGTCGGACCGTTGGCCGCGTCAGGCGACCACCGACGAGAAGGAACGAGCGAGACTGAGTTGACCATGCGCCAGACGGCGGGGTCGCGATTCAACCGCCTTCATGCGCTTCTCGATGCGAGTGGGTCGATCCAGCCACTCGAAGCCCTCGATGACGACATCTGGGACCAGATCGGGCGGAACGAAGTCGTTGAGGTCGAAGCAGTACTGAACCTGCTCCCGGGGGTGTTGGAGATGAGCCAAGCGACCAGCCTCTCCGGCCTACTCCCTGTGATCAACATGATGAAGGACCTGCCGGACGAGTTTCGCCCGGACGACTTCAACCCGGAGGATGCCGAGCAGATGAGCGCGCAGATTAGCACGATCGACTCATTCGCACAGCACCTCGGCAGCGGCCCGATCCCATGCACCTTCGTTCCAGCCGGATCATCCCGCTACACCTTCTTCGCCGAACTAGCGCGTGCGAGCGTCGAAGGCGAAGTTGCTGATCTGGAGGGAGAGGTGACTGTGCTCGCGAGACTCAAGCGCAAGATCGCCAAGGGAAAGCCAGAAACTCTAGGTGGCCTGCCGGGAATCCAGTTGAACCGGGAGCAGAGGCGTACGGGCGGCGCAGCACCGTTGACCACGCAACTTCGGTACCCGGCGGCGGTGGCGACCGTCATCGGCATCTACCGGTAGGCGCCCGCACCGCTTCTGACTGGGGTCTTGCATCTAGTCAGGTGCCCGTGGAAGCTCCGACCGGCACGAGAAGTGAATTGAGCCGAAGTGGCGGGACCAAGCCGCACAGGCCAAGGGAGAAGCTATCCCTGCGCACCGTACCGACAACCACCGATCAGGGCGCCGGTGCCCCTGGTATTCCGTCTTGGCCCGCCTCGGTTGGGTACTGCGAGGTGTCGGGCGAAGGATTGGGAGGAACATCGTGCATGAACTTCATCGGGCCGTCCCGCAGGATGTCCCGGCCCGCATAGTCGATGGCGAGTACGTCTGGCCAGTCGATCTCCACGCCCGCTGGCGGGAGGTCCGTCAGAAATCGGCGTGCCCCGCTGCCGAGCTTGACTTCGGAGAAGGCCAGGTCGTAGTCACCGAAAACGGTAAGCAGGACTGAACCGAGTGTCAGGATGACCCAGGACATTCGCGCTGGTCGTTCTACCGACTCCCAACTGACGAAGTTGCACGTCAGCCTGTACGTGGTCCCTTGGAACTGGCCGAGATGGACAGCCGCATGTTTGGAGCCCCCGTTGTATAGCGACCGTCGCAGGCGTGGGGACATAAGGATTTGATTCTGCGACGAAGTGAGCATCACAGCGGTCTTTATCGCCCAACGTCGAAGGAAGAAGGCTTCCTTCTTGGACAGTCGACGTGGAAGGCCAAGGATCATCACCTTGAGGGCATCCGCTACTTCGTCCTCAAGTCGGCGCATCCATCCGTTGTTGCACTTCGCACACACGTAAGTCGTGATGATCACGGCGTCTCTGTTCCAGTCGTCTATTTCTCGACGACTGGCGTTGGTGCTGCGCATGTAGTCAGCTCCGTAACGAATGACCCAATCCGGCCAGCCGTGCTCTCGCGATCCACCATCCCGTCCACACCACAGGCACTGGTCGATCATCCGATGGAGGACCGAGCCCACATCACGAGGAACCCAGTTGTGGGTGTCATGTCGGCATGGCGGAGTGAATTCGGAACGTGACCGTCACTGCGCGCCATCCCGGCCCGCGTGGAGCGTGGCCCGAGCCGTTCCGACCTGCCATCGGCCTCGGTAGACCTCCTGGAAGGCGTCGCATGACCGAAGGGTCGCCCGTACCTTGTCTTCGCCCTGCGGCACGCCGAGCGCAGGCAACAGCCCCGCTAGCTCGCTTGCCCTCCGGGGACTCCTGCCCGATCGGGCAAGGGTCCTGAGGGAGGCCCGCAGTAGCACACCGTCCGGTTTGCTCGCGGAAAGGTCCGCCCATGACGGAGTCGCGCACAGGGCCTGGGCAAATTGCTCGGACGCGGATTGCTGTTCCGCGAGGAGCGAAAAGGCCAACTCGCCGACCCCCTTGGCGAACGATCGCATGCGGTGCCTTCTCTGAGGCGACGCGACCAGTGCCAACGAGATAGACGATGCGACCGCCAGCGCCACCACGTGGCCATAGCGGTTGGCGAGCCACCGGACTACCTCGACCATGCCCGCGCCAGCGATCAGCAAGCTGTGAGTGCTTCCCTGCACGAGCTTGCCAAGCTCGCCCGCGTCGCCCGCCGCCCCGAGAAGGCCCACCCAGTCGCTGTGTGCTCCGAAACTCTGCTCGCCGCCGTACACAGCCTCGAACGCGTGTCGGTCGTTCGTCAGGTAGAACGCCCCAAGGACCAACGCGAGAACCGCTGATGGCACGTCATCTGGGTCAACGTCACGGAGAAGTTCGATTCGTCGTCGTTCGTCGGTGCTCAGTGTGGCTTCGAGTTGGTCGTCGATGGGCACCACGCGGAGCAACGGCAGGTACTCCTCGCGCCACGCCCCCAGGAACGCCCGGTGCTCGGTCGGACCATCAGTCCACTCACGGCTGTGCTCCTCGACCTCCTCGACCACGTGCTCGGCGCATAGGAGCCGGAAGAGGCCCGCGTTCGCGCCGCTCACGAGGGTCGTCCGACGCCGTTGACGACAGGCGTAGAGCACGTCGTTCCGGAGGCGGCACGCGTCCGCGACGATAGGAAGGACCTCGATGAGAGGGCTAGCGAGAAATGCGCCGTCATCGGGCGCGACAACAGGCCGCGCCGCTGCGCGGAGGTGCTCATCGCGGACATAGGCGCCGATAGCGGCGGCCCGCGACTCATCGACACCAGCAAGCGTCATCGCAATAGCTTGGACGACCAGCGACGGCCGAGTGATGACTTTCGACGTGGTTCCTGAGCGCGGACCCATCACCGGCGGCGACGGGTGGTTACCACGGACCGCATGACGAGTCGCTCGGGTCGCAGTCAGGCTGGACCTATAGCGTCCGTCGCGATGTGGACCGTCGTGCTCGACACAACTGCCATCGTGGGTGACTACCGCCTTCGTTCACCTGCCGCCGCTGCACTGCTCGAACGGGCAGCCCAGGGTCAGCTTCGAATCGTCGTCCCCGAAATCGTCATCCGAGAAGCCGTCGGGCGGTACCGCCGCGATCTCGACGACCTCGCCCGGCACTCGGCGAAGCAGCGCACGCTCGCCCACCGCCTCGGAGTCACCATCGAGCCCGCCGATATCGACACCGACGCGTGCGCTCACTCCTACGAGAAGGACCTTCGCGCCGCACTGCACCAAGCAGGTGCTCGAACACCACCTCCGAGCGACGTGCCCCATCTCGACCTCGTCGATCGGGCCATTGCCCGCCAAGCACCGTTCCGTGAGAACGGCACCGGCTACCGCGACGCCCTGATCTGGGACACCGTGAGAACCGAAGCGGCAACCGCAGATGTCGCCTTCGTGACCGACAACCACACTGACTTCGCGGAGTCCCAAGAGGCCGTCTCGCTCGTCACCCAATCGCTGCGGGCTGACCTGTGGCGCATGGGCGAGAAGGACGATCGAGTGGTGGTCCTGCGCACACCGCGCGCCGCGATCGACTATCTCTTCACCCGCAACGAGGCGCTCCTCGCACAGTTGCAGTCCAGACCGCCCGTCGATGGGGACAAGCTCGTCGATACCCTCGACCCGCTCATCCCCGTGCCCGACGGCATCGCCGCGGACCTCGACCTCCCAACCGGCGCGTACAACGTTTGGGTCGTCGCCGTCATGACCTACGCGAACGAAGACGACCCCTCGAAACCACAGCCAGTCAGAGTGACGAACGCGTACTACGCCGCCGAGAACCACGCGCTCGTAGAGTTCGTCACGACGGTCAGCGCCCGTGTCGAGTTCCTCCTGAGCGAACCCGATCTCGCCACGCACCCCGGACCTCTAAGAGGGTTCTCCGTTCTAGAAGAGGCAGAGAGCCCATCGCCCGAGCCGGTTCTATTGTGCGTGGCCAACCGTGACCTCGACCTGGCCTTCCTGGCGACGTTCGACACTGAACAGGATGCGGTCACCGACTGTCTCTACGCCCGCATGGCGGTCAGCTAGGCCCGAACTGACCGGGCCTTCGAGCGCGGCCGAGGAGCGATGCGCTCGAAGCTAGCGGCGGTGAAGGCCCGACGGCTTGGAGCGTCCCGCTCGATCACGTCGGCGGGCCGCGTGAAGCATTTCGCACTCGTCAGAAGAGTCCCGGTTCGTTCTTGGCCGTGGTGCTCCGCCAGGTGGCGGACGGCGTCAGGCGAGGCTGATGTTGCGGTATTGATTGCTGGGGCAACGAGAACTCCCCCTTCGATCATGAGCGACACCGACGCCGTACAGACTTCTTTGACCTAGTCGACCGTATCGGACCTAGGTGGCTCGGCGGGAACCTGCCCAGCCATCCACTCGAAGTGCGACCAGTACACCGAGCCTGATGTGCTCTGTCGGAACTTGATGTAGTGCTCAAGGATTGAGAAGCAGTCGCGGATGCTCGGACCCCACACGGTCAGGAACGGCTCTCTTTCCACCAGCCCCTCGCTGATGAGCACGCCAACTGGGTCGTAGGTGGCGCACACGGTGTCGGCCGATCGGCGATCCTGCGTGCTCCACGCCCGATGGTCCCGGCTGTTGCGGAGCACCTCCCGGACGTGAGTTCGAGCGGCACGGACCTCCGGCGCTTGAAGGAATTCTGTCAGCCGCAGAAGGCTCTCAACACGTGTGGCCTGAGCGGTCATCGAGAGTGATCGCTCCGATGCCTTGGCGATGCTGCGCGTGAGCCACGCATACGCAGCGGTGATCAAGAGGAGCGCAACGGTGCAGACGGCCTGCACGGCAGCGGAATGTTCATCAAGCCAGGTCACCGGGCATTCCTGCTGCTCACTCGGAGCCGGAGAGCGAATCGTCGCATCGCCGAGGAGCGCATCACGCGGTTCCGCCGCCTTCGATTGCAGCCTGGAGCGACGCGATCAACGACTTGACCTCATCGACGACTGATGCCGCAAGGGCAGCATCGACGCGAACGCCCTTGAGGCTGCCCTTGTGCAACGGCTCGGCACCGGCGATGTCGAGCGCGGATAGGGCGTAGGCACCAAGCGGCTCTGCGACCGAGGGGACGACCTTGACGGTGTTGTCATCCACACCGAGGTTGAGATCGCTCAAGCCGTACCAGCCGACCGTCCCCGTCGGGAACGCCCAACCGATCGAAACCGGCTCTGATCGGTCCGGCACCTTCATCCGGATCGACATGCCGCTCGTGCCCCAGTTGAGCGCGAGGCCGCGAGCTTCGCACCAGGTGAACAGGTCCTCCAGGGTCGCGGCGAAGGTCTCGTCCTCGATCCGTTCGAGGAACGCTTGTCGGGTCAGCATCGGCTTCGACGCGGCTCCACTCGATCCGGGCGTCGGCTTCAAGACGGTGCGAGCCTCGAACGCGGAGAGGCTGTCGCCTTCGAAGCGGACGAGTTCGACCAGGTAGAACGCAGCCGAGGACGACTGCATGTTCAGGTACTCGGCGGTGCGCTCCATGGCGTCCGTGAACCGTTGGGCGACAACCACGAAGTGGAACTCGCCGACGGCCAGCGCTGCTGTGAGCCGGTCTATGAATCCGGCCGCGTCGTCTTCCTGCCACGTCGCCTCCCACTGCGCGGCAGCAGCTTCGAGAAGCGACGCCTTGGCCTTGGTCGGACCCTCTGCGCACCGGGGGCCGGTCAGGTACGGCACGACCACCTTGGCCTCGAACTGCTCGTAGCTCATGCGCCACAGGTCCGATCCGTAGTCGACTAGCTGCGAGAGCGCGGACCGGAAATCAGGGTTCTGCGGGCCGGTCTTGAACTCGATGATCACCACGTCGCCTGCTGGCGTCACGCCCAACAGGTCGACCGCTCCGGACGGAAGGCGGGTTTCGCGCCCGATGACCATGAGCGGACCGGCCAGATCGAACTCGTCGATGGGTAGCAGATCAGGGTGATGCTTCATTCGTTCCTGCAACTGCGCCTCATCGTGCGCCGCAACCTCTTCCAGGACCGGCGACTCCCCGCCCTCCCGCACGACGACGATCTTCCTGGCCATGACTACTCCCTTCGGCTACGCGCCCGCACAGGCCTCTCGGCGAACCGACCTACCGGGCGACCGGAGTGGCGCACATCGGGCAGAAGTTCCAGCCGGGCGACAGCGCCGCTCCGCACGCGCAGTTCTGGATTCGCGCTCCTGAAGACGGAGCAGAAGCCCCAGACGCTTCGGCCGCAGTGGGAACGAAGCCCCGCTTCGGGCGGGACTTGACCTTGCCTGACCCACAGTTCGGGCACTTCTTCCAGCGTTCGTAGTTCGCCCGCTGCTTCGCGTAGCCGGTGTTGACGCCCGACCCCATGACGCTGCCCTTGACCGGGCCTGCGTCGGGCGACCATGCGTAGCGCTGCGCAAGCCATCGGTGGCCGCACACCTTGCACTCGCGACCCTCTTGGGATGTAGCACCGACACGATGGAAAGGTAGCGCGACATCGCTCCCTCGATCATCGCCCAGACCCTGGCCTCGACTGGTGCCGACGACCGATCGCGGGGCAGTTCTTTCTGCTCAGCCCCCACATGGTCCTTGTCAGCACCGGCCCGCAACCCCGGCCGCCTCAGCGCTCTGATCTGGCATGTTGCATCATCGAGATGACTGGGTACGCCACGGAGAGCGACCACCGCGACTCGTCGCCGGAACGTCGCTACCTGCCTGCTCCTGTCGACCGACCGGCAGGCCGAAGAGGGCCTTGGCCTCAACGTGCAGGCCGACGCCACCAAGGACTGGCCTAAAAGGGGACTGCCGCGCGTTGAGGTGACACGGGTTGTCAGGCGGCGGTTGCCGTCTGTGGGGTCATGATCATCTCGAACTCGATGGGGGTCAAACGTCCGAGCCGGGCCTGGCGGCGACGGTGGTGGTAGGTGCGTTCGATCC